>CALFPI010000231.1 GCA_937919035.1 uncultured Gemmatimonadaceae bacterium | reverse complement strand
CGACCTACAGGCAAGGGATCGAGGAACGCTCTGACCTGATGGGGCATGACGGTTACGAGGCCATCTGGTTTGTCCTGGTCCGAGGCAATTTTCGCCACGAATTTGTTCGGCGCAACGCCGGCGGAGGCGGTCAACCGCAGTCTTTTGCGAATGTCGCTCTTTATGATACGGGCAACGCGATGGCCGAAAGGGATGTCCTGCTTGTTCCATGTGACATCGAGGTAGGCTTCATCGAGAGAGACCGGCTCGACCAGGTCTGAGTGTTCGTGGAAAATCTCGTGGAGTCCACGGGAGACCTCACGGTAACGGTCGAAGTCGGCGGCAACCCGCACCAAGTTGGGGCAGAGACGCAACGCCGTGCGCATCGGCATGGCACTGCGCACGCCAAAGGCACGGGCTTCATACGATGCGGCGGCGACGACACCCCTGCCCTCGGGGTTGCCACCAACCACCAGAGGTGCGCCGCGCAATGCCGGATTGTCTCGCTGTTCGACAGAGGCATAGAACGCGTCCATGTCGATATGGATGATCTTTCTGGAACTGCGTTCAGACACGGACCGGCGCCGCTATGGGGTCACGAAAGGAAGATTGCTGACAACTGCATGGACAGGGGCGCCCATGTCACTGTGGATTTCGACGGGTGTGCCTTCGTGGCAGTGTGCCGTGCGGACATAGGCCAGAGCCAACGTGCCAAGCTCAGGATCGATTGCGATGCTGGTGACGGTACCCACTGTAGTCCCCGCAACGCTCACCACTGCCCCGGACGGAACGGGCGCTGCCAGACGCAGGCCGACGAGATGCTGTTTGACTTTCTGGTATGCATCGAGTCGCGCTATGACCTCTTGCCCCGTGTAGCAGCCCTTGGCCATGTGGATCGCATCGCCGAGCCCGGCCTCCCAGGGGTTGTGCTCGAGCGTCAGTTCTGTGGTTCCAGGTTCACCCCAATGGATCCGCAACTGTTCCTGTGTCACTGGGCGAATGGCAACTGCACCAGCATCGACCAGTGCCTTACGGGGCGCGGTCAGATCCGGACCCCAGAGACGAATCCCGGGGTGGCGGCCCGCCTCGATGCGCATGGCCCCGAACGAAGAATGTTGTAACAGGGAAAATCGGGGCACGCCGGCGGCGTCGATGGCCAGCACATCGGCACACATCTGCACAGCTTGTGCACCGACAATTTCACATTGTTCGAGATCGTCCGAGTTGTCCCGCCACTCTATCTGCTCACTGAAATGGTACCGTCCGAGCCACTCGATCAGGGCGGCGGCGCCATTGACGGTGGTGAAACCTTCGGTGAGATCTGAGTTGATACGGCAGAGCTCGAGGACCTCGACGATGCGTCCCCGAGGATCGCAGAAGACCGTGCGCATTCCCGCGCCGACAGCGCAATGGAGCGTGTCGTTCGTCGACAGTCGGTGGAGAAACTCAAGATGTTCCGAGCCGCAGAAATGCAGTCGGCCTTTCTCTGAGGAATCGATGATACCCGCCCCCGTGGTGGCAGCGCGATACTCGATCCTGTCCGGTTCGTTGTCGATCACGGGCGTATGTGTTCGGGAAGATGCATGAAGCGAAGATACGAAGGCGTGTCCCGACTAGTCGAAGATCTCAAAGTGAGAACCACGGTCCGGATCCTTCGTCACTTCGATGCGTACAGGGAAGGCGTCTTTCAATTCGTCGAGATGTGTTACGATAAGGACCTTGTCGAAGTCTCTGCCGATCTCATGAATCGCCTCGGTCAACTGCTCAAGACCGTGCGCATCCTGGGTGCCGAAGCCCTCGTCGATGATCAGCGTACGCAACCGCGTGCCGGCGCGTCTTGCCAGCACTTTCGACAGGGCGATGCGCAGGGCAAAATCTGTGCGGAAGGCCTCACCCCCCGAATACAGATCGTACGATCGCTCTCCCAGTTCATCTGCGATCTTGATGTCCAGGGTCTCACGGCTGCCGCCGCCCTTCAGGTCACGCAGCGATTCGATCGTGATCTGTATGCGGTTGTCCGTCAGGCGGCGCAGAATCGCGTTCGCTTCATCCTCGATTTCAGGGATGGCGCTTTCTATGATGAGTGCCTGGATGCCGTCCTTGCCGAAAGCTTCGGCGAGTTGCTGGAAGAGCCACTCGTCTCGTTCCAGCTCGCCGCGGCGGATGGTGAGTCGCGTCGACTCCTCGCCAACGGCTACGAGGTGTTGCTGACGAGAGCGCAATGACCCTTGCAGCTGCAGTAGTTCGTCCCGCTTTCGGCGATGATTCTCGACTTGCACTTGCATCGCCTGACAGTGGCTGTCAACATCGTGGAGAGATTCGATCACCACTGCCAACTCTACCCGTAGCTGAGCGAGCGTTTCCAGGCGTTTGGCGGTAGCAGCCTGCTCGCCCTGCATGCGGTCCAGAGCAGCGCTGGTTGCCTGTGTGCGTTGACGTGCCGCCTTGAGCCGCTCCTGCTGAACAGGCGCATCAGACAGCGATGTCACTTGCTCGCGGATGCGCTCGTGGTGTGCGGCGTCGTAGCCCAGGGCCTCGCGTTCGCTGGCGAGTCGTTGATGCTCCGCATCCAGCACTCGCGAAAACGATCGTGAAGCGAGTTCCTGCTGGGCTGCCACGACGTGCCCGTCCGCCTGATCGCGCTCAGCTTCGGTCTGCATCCGATCCTGACGCGCACCCAGAAGCAGGTGATGACTCGCATCGACGGTGGCACCCGCACGAACCAGGTCTTCGAGTTGCGTGAGGCGGGTCGGATCAAACTGCAGAAGATCAAGCCTGTGCTGTGCTTCAGCTTGCGCTGCGCGGGCCTCTGGTGCGAAATCGCCACTCTGCAGTTGTCCGGTAAGTGCGGCAACTTCCGTATACAGTCGGGATGCCGCTGTCTCGTCCTCATCGAGCTGCCGGCGTCGAGCGCGAAGCAGGGCGACCCGTTCCTGGCGTTGGGCAAGGTCACCGACGTCTTCCTCAAGCGTGCGGAATCGCGCTCTGTGCTCGATGAGTTGTTTATCAAGCAAGGCAATCTCTCGTTCAACTTGCTGTTGTCGGCGGGTCAGTTCTGCTCTGCGTTCGCCGAGTTCCATATCGATGCGGCGATAGTGGTCGCCATCGAGGTCGGTACCGCACAACGGGCACTCCGTCAGGTCCCCGCGTCCCAGGGCAGCGATGCGCTCACCGAGTTCGGCATCTTCCAGGCCAAATTCGACGAGTCTATGCCGTGCCTGCTCGACTTGGGCTTTAACACGCGTACCGTTTTCGCGGAGTTGCCGCATCTCTTCGGCGCGCTTGCTTGCGGCAGCGAGATCGTTTTCTGCCAGCTCGATCTGGCGGGACAGTTCAGCTGCTGCTTGGAGCCGTTGCTGAATCTCCTGGAGACGAGCCTCATTGCCCCGCTGTCGTTCCACCAGCCGCCGCTGTTCGAGTTCGACGGTGTGTGCGTTGCTGTCGCGGGCGGCTCGAAGATCATCCCATTGACGCCGGGAACGACGCAGAGCTTCCAGGTCGGTGCGGTGCTGGTTGAGAATGACACTTTCAGCCTCGATCTGTTCGGCGTTGCGCAGCACGCCATCGAACTGTTGCAGGCGTTCGTCAAGGCTGTCCCGGCGGGCTTGCCATGTGGCCCGCCGTTGGTCGACCTGATGTCGAGCGGTATCGATCTGACGTCGCAGTTCACCGAGTGCGTCATCGAAAACCTGACAGGACTGCTGTCGCCTGGCCTGCGTTGCCGCTTCTGCGGATAGATGCTGGAAGCGCACCACATCAGCATCGATGCGATCCGCCTGTCCAAGAATGGCAGCATCGACGGAATTCTGCTCGCGCAGTTGCGACACTCCCTCACCAAGGCGTTGCTGCACCGCCTCCAGTTCGGCGCAGTCGAGATTACAGCGCTCGAACTCGGCGCGGACGCTGACCAAGCGCAGGCGGCGTTCCCGCCAGAGTTGCAGGTCTTCCTCGGCTTGCCGCAGTCTCACGCCCAGCTCTGACAGCTCAGCCTCTGCTGTGACCAGGCTGGAATCGACCTCAGGTTTCGTCGCCAGTTCCGTGGCAAACGTTGCAGCCCGCAGGCGGAGGCTGGCTAGTTCTGCAGCCTGACGCTGTTGCCGTGCACGGGCGGCATCTTGTAGCCGGTCGTAGCGGGTCAGTCCGAGGATGCGGGTGAGCAGCTGCTTGCGTTCGCGCGAGCCCTTGTTGGTAAACGCATTCGCCTGTCCCTGGAGCAGAAATGCAGAGTTGATGAAAGTGTCATAGTCCATCGACAGCAATCGATCGATGTGGCTCTGCGTTGCCCCCACTGCACCCGCTTCGGAGAGTGGCCGATACGTATCTGTAGTGGAATCGAGAACCTGCAACTCGAGCTCGGTAATGTTCGAACTTGGGCGTCGTCTGAAGCTGCGCAGTACGCGATGTGTGACACCGTCGAGGTCGAAGGTGAACTCGACGCGCATCTGCTGAGCGCCCAGGCGCAACAAGCCTTCATCCGGCTTGCGGTCGTGTCGGCCCTTGCGAGCCTGACCCCACAGGGACCAGGTGATCGCGTCCAGCAGGGCTGACTTCCCGTGGCCATTGGCGCCTGAGAGGCAAGCGATATGGAAGCGGGTGAAATCCAGCGCTTGCGCCTGTTCTCCGTAGCTGAGGAAGTTCTGCAGAACCAGCCGCAAGGGGATCATGAGCCGCCCCCAAGGTCGTCCATCGACAGATCCTGCTCCAGTTTCTGGGCGTATCGCCTGAGGCTTTCACGGTGGGGCTCAAGTTCCGGACGGTTGTCGATGTAACGGTCGAGGGCCAGACCGGTGTCCGCGTCCTGGGGGATGCTGGATCGCCGCTGACGTTCTTGGACCACAACGGTTGGCGTTATGGCTGCTACATGGTGTGCCTGCGCCTCATCGAGTGCCTGCCGGATCACATTGGTGTCGAGCCGCTGGCCCACATCTGTTGTATAGCGGATTCGCACGACGGCATGGGCAAGTTCTGCACCTGTGACGGCCGCCAGAACCACGGCTGTGGGATTCTCTGTGCCGGTTGCGTCGACATCGAAGGTCCGGAAAGGGCGCGCCGGCGTCGGGATGAATTCGTACGACGTAGAGCGTTCACCTGCTCCCTCCGTGATCGAGATGGCGCAGAACCCCTTCGTCTCGCGCTCCTCACCAAAGTCGACACGCTCGACACTGCCGCTATAGACAACGGCAGGTCGGCCACCGGGATTCAGATCCTGGTGACGATGCACGTGGCCCAGGGCAACATAGTCGAAGGAGGGGTTGGCCAGATCACTGGTAAGTAACGTTGGATCGGCGCCGATGAGGGCCGTCCGTTCAGAGCCGGAGAAAAGAGCCCCGGCGGCGGCGACGTGTCCTACCAGGACCGCAGGAAGGGCCGGATCCAGGCTGTCGGCGAAAGCCCGAATCTGACGAGCACACAGTCGGGAAATCTCGCGCAGAAGATCTTCCTGGGGAAGTTGCCGATAGGCCTCGTCCGTGCGCAGGTAGTGTCGGGTCGGCCAGGGAAGTCCGGCAACCTGCAGAGGGCCGCTCCTGGTTGGCAAGGTGAACAGCCTGGGCGTACGAACCACGTGGGTACCCGTGAGATCGAGAGCATTGAACACGTCGACCGAGGTCGCCCGGCCGAAGGCCGCGGGCGTATCATGATTGCCTACGACGAGCACAATGGGGATCTCGGCTTTGTGCAGACGGCGCAACTGCACAGCGAACTCACGTTGCCAGGTCGGGTTTGGCGCCGGCGTACGATACAGGTCTCCTGCAAACAGCACGGCATCGACATTTCGCTCAATGGCGTCATCGAATATCGCCGCAAGGCACTTGCGAAAATCGAGCAATCGTGAATGCAGGCCCGTTGCCGGATCGAGTCGGCCGTAGTTTTCAATCCCCAAATGGAGATCGGCGAAATGGAGCAGTTGCACCGCGGGGCCTCATCGGGACTTGTGGTGACAGCAAACCGGTAGGGAGGCTCCGGCGGGCATCGATCGGCGGGCAGACCGAATGCAGACGGTACGCCGAAGCCCTCTGAGGAGTTCCAACGACCAGAACGAGCCTTGATCGAGAATCCGCGGTCAATGTATGGAGGCTGCCGAACCCGCGAAAGGACCAATTCCGTCATCCCCGGCGTCTCCGATAACGGCTTGCTCGTGAGGCAACGGGTGGCTATATTCACATTCGTTGTCGAGACGTAGCTCGAACGAGCGGAAGCGGCGCTACAGCCACGCTTCCGCTTTTTGTATTCAGAGTCAGGAGCGATCGATCATATGAGCGAGGTTTACCTTTCGCGCGACGGCATGCGCAAGCTGCAAGACGAGTTGAAGGAGTTGAAGACATCCGAGCGTCCAGCCGTACGCGACGCTCTGCAGAGAGCCCGTGAATTCGGCGATCTCTCCGAGAATGCAGAGTATGCTGCTGCGAAGGAGAGGCTGATGTTTCTCGAGCAGCGCATCAACAGGCTTGAGGAAACGCTCAGTCGTGCAAGTCTGCTCGAAAACGAGAACATCCCCGATGACAAGGTCTACATCGGGGCGACGGTCCTGCTGCGGGATCTGACAAAGAGTCTGGAACTGACCTATACCTTGGTGTCCCCGGAAGAGGCGGACTTCGAGGAGGGCAAGATTTCCACGGTGTCACCCATCGGCAAGGGCCTTCTCGGCAAGGAAGAGGGGGTCGAGGTTGAGATCACCGTCCCAGCCGGGACGCTGCACTACAAGATTCTCAAGATTACTCGAGACTGATTTTCGACAGGCAGTCGACGACGTTCTCGACTGCGCGCTGTGCCGGCATCCCATTCCAGGCTTAGTCCATGTGGCGCCGATCTCTTGACCTGATTTCCCAGCCCCTGCCGCTCGGGGCAGGTCTGGCGAGGATGGCGGCCATTGTCGCCGAACACATGTCTGTTGATCGCTGCTACATCCTGCTTCTGGATCGGGCAACGGATGAGCTGGTTCTGCAGATGGACAGGCTGTCGACAACGACCGAAGCCGGCGCCGAGTTCCGTCTTCGCATGGGCGTCGGACTGACGGGTCTGGCAGCGAGCCGCCAGCGGACGATTCAAGTGCCGCACATGCGGCGTGATCCCCGCTCCGTCGATCTCGGCGACGGGATCGATTTCCGCAGCATCATCGCTGTGCCTATCGTTGAAGAGGGTGAGTTGATCGGCGTTTTCTCGCTGCAAACTCTCGCCGAACGCCACTTTACCCAGGATGATGTTGCTTTCCTGGAGTCGACGATCCGCCCGCTGTTGGCCTTGATGGTCAACACCTCTCACGCGCGCGACGATCTGGCGCGGTGCAACGGTCAGATTCAAGCCCTCAACGAGCTCGGCCAGGCGATGAACTCGGGGCTGGATCTCGACGAATCCCTCGAGTTGATTGCTGCGCGCGCCGCTGAAGCACTTGGTGCCAAGGGTTCGGCGATCCGTCTTTCAGTGACAGACGGCAGTCTGGCGCTTGCAACCCTCTATTCACATACAAACGAGGGTATCGACTCGACGTATGAGAAACGCATCGCTGAGTTCGTTGCTGCCACGGGCGAGCCAATTCTTATCGATGACTTGCGTACCGACGAAGAACCCCATGTTCTCGGGGCTTCCTTGTTGTGCGTGCCTCTTGTGTTGGAGGAGACCGTCGTTGGCACGCTGACGCTGCTGGACAAGATCGCCACGGATCGCCACGATCGTCGTCGTTTCACGGACGACGATGTGAACACGTTGTTCGCTCTGTCGAGTCAGATCGCCGCCGAGATCGAGGATATCAGACTTACCAAACGTCTGCAGGAGTTGGTCCGGACCGAGCAAAAACAGGGAAAGCAGCTGCGCACGCTCTACAACCGTTCCAGGGCCTTCCTTGAATCCATTTCGGACGGGCTGCTGGCCGTTGATGACAACGGTATCGTCATCGAGGTCAACTCTGTAGCCCGTCGCATCATTGGCCGGGACGTTAAGGATATTGAGGGACACGGGATTGCCGAACTGGTGGAGGATAAGCCTCCCATCGTTAGCTGGGTGTCACGCGGTGAGCAGTTCAGTAGTCGCGTGATTACGCTCAAGACTGTTGAGGGGCGTGTGGCGGCAATGGCCAACCTGCAGCCGTTTCACGACGAAAAATCCGGTCCAGCCGGCGCCGTCCTCACCTTTCGCGAAATGGCTGAAGTCGGTCGACTGGTCAACCGGGTCATCGGCGTCGAGCGGACCTTCACGTTTGATGACATCCTCGGTGAAAGTCCGGCGATCCAGAAAAGCACGGAACTGGCCCGTGTAGCCGCCGGCACTGCGTCAAACATCCTTATTGGCGGCGAAACGGGGACGGGCAAGGAGGTCTTCGCGCAATCGATCCACAATGCCAGTGCTTTTGCCGAAGGACCCTTCCTTGCGGTGAACTGCGCGGCTCTGCCTCGTGACCTGATTGAGAGCGAGCTTTTCGGCTACGTTGAGGGGGCATTCACGGGGGCGAGTCGTAAGGGCCGACTGGGCAAGTTTGAGTTGGCCAGCGGCGGTTCGCTGTTTCTTGACGAGATTGGCGAGATCCCGCCGGAGGTGCAGGTCAAGCTGCTGAGGGTTCTGCAAGAGAAAGCGATCGTTCGCGTCGGTGGTGACCGCACAATCCCGGTCAACTGTCGGCTGATCGCTGCAACGAACCGGGATCTGCACAGAGCCGTGGCCGAAGGAGGCTTTCGCCAGGATCTGCTCTACCGCCTTGACGTCATTTCGATTGATCTGCCCCCGGTTCGACAGCGCTTGGGGGACCTTCCTCTGTTCATCGAGAGGTTCATCCGCATACATGCCGAGCGCAATCAGAAGGTTGTGGAAGGAATAGAAGCAGAAGCCCTGAGTCGGCTGACGGACTATCACTGGCCGGGGAATGTGCGTGAAGTCGAAAATGTAATTGAGCATGCGGTTGCCCTTGCTCGGGGCCGGCTCATAGGGATTGCTGATCTCCCTGCCTCCATGAGCAGGGCGGTGCTGACACCAGCGTCCGGTGCTGGCCTCTCTGGTCTGACGGCGGCGCGCCAGGGGTATGAAACTGCTCAGGAACAGATGTACCTTGAGGCACTCAGAGAGGCGGGCGGCGACGTGCCCAGGGCGGCTGAGTTGCTGGGAGTCAGCCGGGCGACCATGTATCGTCACCTGCGCAAGCACGGACTCGCAGGCCAAGTCTCAAAAGTGAAATATGAAACTCAAAAATGACATACAACTGTATAACTTGTTAACGGTGTGTCAGTTAACTGTCACGACTCCGTGAAAATTACCAACAACTGTCGCACGCGTGAGACAGTGTGTCGTCGGAGTGTCTCGCAAGCAGCCTCCTGAATGATCGCGACTGATTGATCGTAACCTGTTGTTATTGTGAGTTCTATCTGCCATTTATGCAATCTTCAAAAGAGTGTTCCTGGTCGGCGGTTCATCTGGCATACTGATTGCTTTTATGGAGGCAGTTGGATGGATTCCCAAGGCTCGAAGTTCTGCTTTTGGCGGCACGAGCCCAACTTACAGGAGGTGCATGGCAATGGTTGATATTACCCAAGGGTACGGAGCAATCGCCGAGGTCTGCCGGGCCCCGGGATGCGGTCGTGAGTTGCGAACATCCGGCTATTGCCCGAAGCACTATCAACAGATGCGCCGGCATGGCCGATTGACGCCAGAGCGCGAGTATCGCAGCAGGGGTGTCACTTGTGGGGTAGATGAATGTGTCAGGCCGCAGATCGCCAAAGGCCTCTGTTTCCGCCACTATCAGCAGATCCGGCGCTATGGCCGCCTGACTCCAGAGCGAGAGCGTGCCTACGGGCGTACGGAGTGTGCAGTTCCCGAGTGTGGGGAACCGCATTCTTCCAGGGGATTCTGCAAGCGTCATTATATGAGCAACTACTACCTACCGAACAAACAGGATGTCACGACCGAAAATTCGGGCCGCGTCGCAGCCTAAAGCAGGCCGCACAAATCAAATCCGGCCTCGGTGGGTCAATTGATGATGGACCCTCCGGGGCCTTTCTGCGTACCATCCCTCCGAAGTGTTGACACATTTACGCACCTGTCGTATCTTTTGAAGTCTGTATCCGGCGGGCACTTACGAAGATCTCCCGGGGCGTCGTGCGGCGCTTGGTTACGGGCTCACGGCAGGGGTCTCAAGGGCGATTTCGGGGCGGGAGTAGCTCAGTTGGCTAGAGCGCGAGCCTTCCAAGCTCGATGTCGCGGGTTCGAGTCCCGTTTCCCGCTCCAAGCTTACCCTTCATGTGAGGGGCGCCGGCAGGTAGATATCGGGCCGATGTAGCTCAGTTGGTAGAGCGCATCCTTGGTAAGGATGAGGTCACCGGTTCAACCCCGGTCATCGGCTCCAGCATCTGGTTATTGGCTCAGTGGGCACGTGGCGTTGTTGAGCACGATTTCAGTTGTCGTATTCGTTTTCAGTTGTCGTAATTCATCGGGCATCGGTTTGATTCATCGGGCATCGGTTTGCTTTTTTCCGTTGTGCCCCAGCAAGATCGGGAATTCCCGGAACCCCAGTAGCCGCTGTATGCGGCGGGATTGCATACTGTCACCATGCCGAGGGATCGCGTTACCCTCGAGTGCGAGGTCTGCAGTCGTAGAAACTACACGGTAGCGAAGACTCGTGATCTGCAGGCCAGTCGACTTGAACGGCGGAAGTACTGCTCTCATTGCGACAAGCACACGATCCATCGAGAGACCCGCTAAAAACATTGGTTCGTTCGGTCGTTTGAGGGGGTCTGGCGTTTTAGCGGTAGGCCTGTAGCTCAATTGGTAGAGCACCGGTCTCCAAAACCGGCGGTTGCAGGTTCAAGTCCTGCCGGGCCTGCCAAATACAAGCAACTGAGGAGTCGGAGTTCAGGGGATGTGGGACAAGCTGACTGGCTTTATTACTGGTGTGCGTGGAGAGTTCGGCCGGGTGATCTGGCCGACACGCGAGGAACTCGTGAACTCGACGACAGTCGTCGTGGCATTCTCTATCGCCTTTGCCGTGTTCATCGGCATCTTCGACTTGGTGCTTTCGTTCGTCCGGTCGATCCTCATCGCTCTGTAGCTCATTGGGCTGGTAGCAGGAGAGTTCCGTAGATGACCCATCAGTGGTTTGCTCTTCATACGTATTCAGGGCACGAAAATAAGGTCAAGACTTACCTCGAGACCTTGATACAACAAGGCGGGTCCGATGGTGCGATCACCACGGTTGTAGTGCCAACCGAGGAAGTGGTCGAAATGCGTGCCGGCAAGAAGACTATCACCAAGAAGCGCTTCCTGCCGAGCTACGTCCTTATCGAGATGGAAATGACCAAGGACGCCTGGCATGAGGTCACAAACATTCCCGGGGTCACCAACTTTGTCGGCCCGGCTCGCAAGCCGCAGCCACTGACGCAGGAAGAAGTCGATCACATCCTCGGGCACGCGGATCGCCGTAAGTCTCAGGAAATCGAAGACATCCCGTATTCCGAGGGCGATCAGGTCAAGGTGAACGACGGGGCATTCAAGGACTTCATTGGCACCGTGCAGGAAGTCATCCCGGAGAAGCGACGTCTCAAGATCATGGTCAGCATTTTTGGTCGTGGCACTCCTGTCGAACTCGATGTGCTTCAAGTGGAAGCCGTCGACGACAGTGTGACCACCGGCTGAGATCACGTAAGTAAGAGTCCGAAAGAGCGAGAGCATGGCGAAGAAGGAACTTGCACAGATCAAGCTGCAGATCCCGGCAGGCGCAGCAACCCCGACGCCACCCGTTGGGCCGGCGCTTGGCCAGCATGGCGTCAATATCATGGAATTCTGCAAGGCCTTCAATGCGAGGACGCAGGAGAAGCAGGGGCTCATTATCCCTGGTGTCATTACCGTCTTCGCTGACCGCAGTTTCACCTTCATCACCAAGACCCCTCCAGCTGCGGTGTTGCTGAAGCGAGCGGCTGGAATCCAAAAGGGATCGAGTGTGCCGAATCGGGACAAGGTAGGCACGGTGACGCAGGCTCAGTTGCGGGAGATTGCGGAATTGAAAATGGTGGATCTCAACGCCAACGATATCGACGCTGCGGCCTTGATGATCGCTGGAACTGCCCGCAGTATGGGCCTCGTCGTCGAACTGAAGTAGGAGACCCATCATGGGCAAAAGAGCCAAGAATTTCGTCGCAGCTGCAGAGATGTACGACAAAACGTCACCAGTAAGCCTTGAGGAGGGTGTGCGGATCCTCAAGTCCTTTCCAGTGCGCAAATTTGACGAGTCTGTCGAGCTCAGTTTTTTCCTCGGCATTGACGGACGACAGGCAGATCAGACTCTGCGCGGCACGGTAATGCTGCCGCATGGCACCGGTAAGGACATCCGCATCGTGGTGATTACCCAGGGCGACCTGGTGGCTGAGGCCGAGGAGGCTGGCGCCGACCATGTGGGCGACGCTGAGATGATCGCTCGCATGGAGAAGGGATGGCTGGATTTCGATCTCGTTATCGCCTCTCCTGATATGATGGGACAGGTTGGCAAACTTGGTCGAGTTCTCGGTCCCCGCGGTCTGATGCCAAACCCCAAAACGGGTACGGTAACGCGCGAAGTTGGCCAGGCGGTTCGCGAGGCCAAGGCAGGACGGATTGAGTTTCGAGCCGACAACAAGTCCGGCAACAATGCTCAGGGCCCCATCGGTAAGCTGTCTTTCGCTGAAGACGCTCTCATCGAGAATGCCAAGGCTTTCACCAGTGCCATCATGCGAGCCAAGCCTTCCGTGTCCAAGGGGCAGTATGTGCGTAAGCTGATTCTGTCGTCCACGATGGGCCCCGGAATCCGCATCGATCCGTCAGCACTGGCCGCTTGATAGAATGATCCAGATACATCAGTCCACTCTGCCAACTACACCTAATACGAAGACTACTCATGCCGACTGCTGAGAAAAATACGATTGTCAGCGATCTGTCGCAGAAGATGTCTACGGCTGACGCCATTTTCCTGGCTGATTTCAGTGGCATCGACGTCGCTGCGGTAACGGAACTTC
>CALFPI010000230.1 GCA_937919035.1 uncultured Gemmatimonadaceae bacterium | reverse complement strand
AGGGGTTTCATCTTCGCCCTCGACACAGAGTTCGTGCACGCCCCAGCCCTGGAGCCGACTGAGCACGGCCGCCGACAGGCGTGCTCCCTTGGGCAGCAGCGTACGTCCCTGTTCATTGATGACGGCGGCGGCGACAATGTCGCCAGCCTGCGCCTGACCGGCGGAGATCTTACGCATGGGATCGGTAGTTGTTCTCAGTCAAGATCATTGAGTTGCGAGCGCCGCCAGTACTTCTGCAGTTGCGCGCGGACCCACTCGACCGGGGTCAGGCACAAGGCGTTGTAACCACCCCAGGTCCACCGCAGCGGCCACGACCGACTGCCAAGCAACGGCTGGACCAGTCTCCTTCGTTCCTTTGTGACCAACTCAAGGTCGCTGCTGAGGCGCACCAGGGCACGCTCATAGGATCCGGTGATGACGTTGTATGCGTGGCGCAGCAGTTTTTCCGGTTGTGTTACCATTACCCGGGGGCAGACCATACCACTTTCCCGTTGGATGAACTGCTGCAGCCATTGCTCCGGGAGTTCGTCGCGGTGTCGTTCGGCAGCCTCGGCAATGGTGGCAGGATTCATCACGGCATATGTGCGGCAGATCAACGGGCGCACGGGATAGATCGTACAACCATTGTTCTCACCCAGAAAGGGGCAGCGCTTCGGCCTCTCCTCCGTGACCGAAAGGAGGCTGGCGCTGCGATCGGCGTCGAACGTGCGCCGCACATGGTCAGCGATGCGGGCATATTCCGCCTTGTACAGGGGAAACATCGTCGCCCACCCCTCATCCATCTCGGCAGCAGTTAACGAACAGCACTCCCCCGAGTTGGCGCAGCAAGTAGAGGGCACATCGTCGTAGAGGGCGTCGAGTTCTGTGGCCAGTGTATCCAGCTGCTGGCGGGTCAGGTTTGATCTCTCTTTCATGGATCAGGAAGATGCCCCTTCGCCGGCCCCGGGGCAACGCCTTGAACTCCGTTCTTGACGCGCTACTTGACGTTTGGCCCGCTCGCTGATTATCTACTTCTGGTGCCCCAAAGGGGATGGCAGAACGGCGCGGGAGAAATGGCGTGGCAGAAAAGAGAAAATTCCTCGGTGTGCATTTTCAGTGCTGCAACGTGTACTCGCGTGTCTACGTCAACAAAGCGGGCACCCGTTACGAGGGCAGTTGTCCACGATGTGGCAAGCGTGTCGAAATGAAGATCGGTACCGGCGGTACTGACAACCGCTTCTTCAGCGCACGCTAGCTGGTGGGCGTTCGGTGCTGAGTGATGCCAGCATCTCTGCAACCTCGCCGCGGATGATGGCATCACTCTCGGGTGCGATCATGAGCACGCTCGGATACACCTTGTAGGCCGTATCCACCTCATACCCGCCGCGGACATACTCGTCACTTGTGGGCACATAGCCGATGCAACCATTGGCGAAGCCACACAGCACGACGGGACCCTGCTGCCCCGCCTCAAAGTCCAGCTGGTAGCGCGAAAAGATCTCACCTTCCATCCCCAACCACACCAGCCCACCGATGCGCAACCCCTGGATCTCGAAGAGCTGGGGTGTCGGCGGAGATGGCTGGCGAGCTGCATCGAGGCACGCGCGGGACCAATCCAACTGCGCGAGGGAGACACGTTGGGCCCATTCATCCCCGCCTGATTTCAGCGCTGCCTTCAGAGTGAGGATCGCCTGTTCACATGCGGCTCTCACCGCTGCAGGAGGCGACAGCAACGGCAGGTGCAGGTGACGGTGCTGCCAGTTGACAGTCGCCGCTGACAGAGGCATCGCTTTGGTCGCCCCATCAGCGACAGCTGCGCCAAGTTCCCGACCCAGATGATCAACGTCCGCGAAGGTGCCACCCGTGATTCGTGGGTTAATATCTCCCGCCGCACCATTGATGAACACGGCGAAGCTCTCCGTACGGCGCTCGACCTCCGCACAGGCGGCACCGGGAAAGTCGGCACTGATCTCGTGATTGGCGTTGCCGAGGACCACGGGATGACAGGCATGCTGAAAGAGAATGGCCTGTCCGCGGGCCGTCTGCACTACCAGCACATGCGCATGGGCGATGACGGGCCCATCCGGGTTCTTGCCAAGAACCGTGTTGCCGGCACGGGCCTGGCGGCGGTTGATGCCGATCTGCACGGTGGGCTTCGCATATCTCAAACTGGCATCGGTCAGAGCCGCTGCTGCCTCACGGGCACAGGCTTCCGTGGCAACACAGATCTTGTCGAGATATGCCGGATCCATCTCCCCCATGCCACGGAACGGGATGGTCAACGGCCCTGCATGTGTGTGGGAGCAGCAGACCAGGACCGCGCCTTGTTCTACGAATGGCAGTGCGGCACTCACATCGTGACGGATTCTGGCAACCCGTTCCGCCGTGAGCGCCACAAGATCAAGGCTGATCAGCGCAGCGCCGCCACTGGTGCCCCGCCAGACGACAACGCGCACGAACAACGGATCGTGGACGCCGGTGGCCCCGGAACTGCGCCCCCAGTAGCCACCCATGTGAGTGCCCTCGGCGGGGGTGATGTCACGTCGCGCCCAACCTGCTTGCAGGGTCGCCATCTTCAGTCCTGTTCTGTTTCGGGGGCAACGTCCCAACCTGCTGGTAGCAGCACGATCGCTATGCTGTCGGCGACGGCGTCGAACAGGGCCCGCAGGTCCTCGGTTGTCAGACGTACAGATGGCGCTGCCGCCGGTGTCCACGCCTCGTCAGCGTAGATGAGCAGACCACCGTCAAACCACAGGGCACATTCGTCATCGGCCTCAAGTGCCAGATACTGCTCCCAGTCGAAGGCTCCCGGGGCAATCGGCTGAAATGGTACTGCACCATATCGCCGCAAGCGGCTCTGCAGCCGTTGTGTCAGATCTGCATGCCCGTCGTCGACCACGTCCAGCGCCGGCACCGACCGCAGGATCGCACTGCCATGCTGCAGTCTCAGTTCAGCCGCTCCCCTGTCGAACACGAGGAACGGACGATCGCTGTCGATGAGTCCGATCAGAGCCTCAATGGCGTCGTTGATGCGTGCCAGTTCGGTATCCGCACGGAGAACCGAGGATATAGCAAGGATCAGTGCCGCAGCCAGTCGCAGAGGTCTCACGGAAGCTGCACGGATTCAGAAGACGTAGACCGGCCAGCCGGTCTTGACGTTCTCGTACAGGTAGGTGAGGTCCTGTTCCCCAACGCGTACACACCCATGGGTGATATTCCTGCCGAGATTGACCTCGTAAAGCGTGCCGTGAATCATGATGTCCGGCATGAAATAGATGGCATGGCTGCCCAGAATCCCTCGCTGAAAACGCCGCGGGTCTTCCGCGAACACCGGGATATCTTCACCTGCTTCGAGGAAGTCCCACTCCGGTCGTGTCCAGATGGGGTCACTGACCTTGCGCAACACCTGAAAACGTCCCTTGGGTGTCGTAAACACCCAGGTGTGCTTGTACGCCTTTGGGCCCTCGAAGCGCCGGGCAGCACCGGTCGCGCACACAGCCGCGCGCAGCACATCATGCTGGCGGTCACGGAGCAGAATCCGGTTGTCCCGGGTGTCGATCACGACATAGGGAGTTGATGCCTGCTGGCGCAGGGCCAACTCCGCCAACAAGGAACGGTGCCGCGCTCCCTCGTCTGCAGTCGATCGCTGGGCGATCAACAACAGGCAAACAAGCAGGAGGGTTGTCCCGGACAAGGTTCTTGAGAATACAGAAACGGCCGATGAAGGACATTCCTTCATCGGCCGGCTGTAAGTATTGTAGAATTGTGCAACCATCTGGAAGATCCGACCAGCAGGGCCGGTCCTCAGATCAACTCACATCGTCGAGCTGCGCATATACCAGGGCGTGTTGGCTTCGACCAGTTCATGGTACCGCGCCGTGGCTGTCTCAACGCCAGTGGCGACGGCGACAGCCTTATCCTTGGCCCCGGAGGCCTTGCTCGTGGCCGTTTCAAAATCTTCCCGCGAGACGGCGGAGCGTGCGGTGCTCAAATCAGCGTCCGCCGAATCGAGACTGCTGCGCAGTTGCTCGATGTCACCCTCGGTGCCCTTACCAGCTGGTGCAGCATCCAGACTCGTGCGAGAGCCCTGTACGGCCGTGGAGGCCGCCGCGATGGCAGCTTCTGCGGCACCCTTGGCTCGGGCCTTGGCCTGCTGTGATGCGGAAGCTGCCCGATCTGCCTTCGCTTTGGCGTCAGCAATTTTCGGCGCTACCGTGGCCCAGTCCTTGAACATCTTCTCAGATTCGGCAGAAAAAACTGCCTTGGCATCGTCAAATGCGCCCTGTGCCGCCGATAATTCGCTGCTTGCGTACTTCTCAGCACCCGCAGCGCGAGCGCCATCGAGAGCAGCTTTGGCCGCATCCAGGTCGGCCTGAGGTGGATCACCGCCGCAACCCGAGAGAGTGGCGACGGCAAATAAACCCAGGATGATCGGTGCGAAAAAACGCGTCGCGACCCGCTTCATGATCTCCTCCAGCCCTTGTGCTTGAATATGCTGTTCTTGAATGCTTCTTATATGACGGAATACAGCACGTAAGTAACGGTGGGGAAACTACATACTGCCGCAAAGGCTTGTCAAGCGAAAAGCCTTGTAGCCATCACGGGGCCTCTCCGTGACAGTCACTGTCACGGTGGAGGTGACGGTCGGGCGCCAGAACGCTGGCGGTCCGTTTCTTCCTTCACCTCCTGGTTCAGTTGGTTGTATTCGGTCTCAAGCACCTCGACCTCAGCGCGAGCCGGGCCCAGTTCGCTGCGCGTGGCAGCCAACTCGGCTTCTGCCACCGCAATTCGCTGCCGCAGATCCTGTTTGGCCTCGTCAGCCCGAGCCAGCCGCGGTTCGATCGCTCTCCGATAGCGCACATAGTCAACCACGACCTGTGCGGCGAAGAATACACAGCCCACGGCGAGCAAAGCGATCACCCATTCCATGTCAGATGTCTCTCCAACCCTCTTCTACCGAATCGTCTGGCACATCATCCCCCGTGTCGTCCCCGGCGTCGTCATCGTCGTCCGGGTCATCCTCGTCCGGGTCCTCGTGGATCCAGCCGCAGCCGCTGCACAATGGTGTGCCTTCCTCCACTTGAGCCCCGCACCCCGGGCAGACCCGCTGCCTGGGCAGCAGATAGTATAGCAGGACGACGATAAGGAGCAGTGCAGCAAATCCGGTTGACAGCAGCATGGGATGGCCCAGGACTCGGCAACAACTTTGTGGCCCGCGTCGTCAGCCTTGAGCGTCGCTGAGGGCAACGATTCGGGCGTCCGCAGCACGCAGCCGCAGAGACAGATTGCGGGAGATGTTCAGAATCATCGTCATCTGTACGCGTGGACTCTGAGTGAAGAAGCCGCTGAGTTGTTTCTTCGGAAAAGCAAGCGTGCTGCTGTCGACTGTCGCCCGTATGTTGGCAGACCGCGGCAGAATGTCGATCAGGGACATCTCTCCAAAAAAATCGCCGGCCTCATTCAATGTCGCCAGCGCAACGCAGCGCCCGCCGGCTTCGCGTTCGACCTGCACGGCCCCCGACGTCAGGACAAAGAGGCAATCGCTGGCCGTACCCTCCTGCACGATGATCTCACCTGCGGCATGCTGCCGGCTTTCTGCGAGGGCCAGAAGGGACTGCAGTTCTTCGGCGGACAGTCCCACAAATAGTGGTGACCCTGTGAAAGCTTGGTTCTCAGGCATGCGAAGGACCTTGCGAGCGCTTTCGGTGAATTCTCAAACGCTGCAATATAGCCGCCGATCGCGGTGTCGGTCAACATGAATAATCGACTCAACCGCTTTAAAATCTTGTACTTGAGGGTGTTTCCCGGGTCGGTGGCCGCGCCTTCAGCCGCCCCGTCGACTGCGGCTCACCTTGCGGATCTGTCGACGCCGACGCCAGCGACTCGGCTTCAGTCGTTGTCGGCGCCCCATGGGCACCAGAATCGCGCCCTCCTGCTCCAATTCGACGAGCACGTGATTCAGACGATCCGGATAGTTGCTGATGATCCCCTGGACACCCATCTGGATGACGTCTCGCAGTACGGCCTGTTCATCAACGGTCCACGTCCACACAGTGACACCGCGCTTGCGCATCTCTTCGAAGAAAGGCGGCGTCAGGGCGGCGTGCCAGACATTGAGGATGTTGGCCCCCACTTCCAGGACCTCTCGGGCCACTCGCCTGGCACGCATACGTGCCGGAGAAGTCGGCAGCTTTCCCAGGAGCAACGCCGTCGGCACCGATGGGTCGACAGCATTGCTGCGACGCACCGTCTCGGGAGAAAAGGACTGGATGATGATCTGGTCCACCACGTCGGCTTCATGGGCCACCTTCAGTACATGTTCAGCGAGCCAGTCTGCCTTGATCTCAACTACAGCGAGGGCACGGTGACGTAACAGGTCAAAGGCTTCCTGCAGTGTCGGTATGCGCTGGCCGACGAACTGCGACCCGAACCAGGCGCCCGCGTCCGCCTCGCGCAACTGGGCGAAGGTCAGTTGCGCGACCGGCCCCTCACGGTCCGTTGTACGGTCGATGGTCGGATCGTGCATGACGACGAGCACGCCGTCGCGGCTGGCCCGCACATCGAGTTCAACAGCATCGACGCCCAGTTGGATCGCCCGCTCAAAGGCAGCAAGGGTGTTCTCCGGTGCCAGGCCGGAGCCAGAGGCGCCTCGATGGGCGATACGGACGGGATGGATCAAAAGATTCGCCTCGCAGACTCAGGCGCCGAACTTGGCAAGTCGGCCGGCGTGGGCCAGGGCCAGCGCCATCAGCGCCGTCGACGGGATCTGGCCGAGGCTGCCCGTGGCACAGCTGCGTTCGCTCAACTGAGAGCCCTGCACAGGGATGCTGTGGCCACTGACAATGACAGTCGGAACCGGGTGCCAGCTGTGGGCGCGCATGATGGAGGGCGTCGAATGGTCTCCAGTAACGATCAGAACGTCAGGTTCCAGTTCGAGAATCCTGGGAATCCGCGCATCCATTTCTTCCAGCAGATGAACCTTCTTGTCGAAATCCCCATCCTCGCCGGCACTGTCGGTCTTCTTCACATGTACGTAGTAAAAATCCTCATCGGTATGATCCCGCCATCTTTGCTGCAGCAGATCCAGTTCCGCATCGACATCCCAGTCTGTTTCGGGAGTTTCCATACCAACAACGCTGGCGATGCCACGATACATGGGGTACCCGGCGATGCCCACGGGGTGCAGGCCGTACACCTGCTGCATGGATGGCAGTTCCGGATAACGACCGAAGCCACGGATCAGCACCATGTTGGCCGGCGACTCATCTGCAAGAATGCGCCGCACCTGATCGAGGAACTGGTTGGCAACGGCGACCATACGTTCATCGGCAGCGGTCGCCGCCTGCAGCGGCAGGGGCAAATGCCCCGTCACCTGCGGATCTGAATCCGTCACACCATCGGACAATCCCTCCCCGCGAAACACGACGGCGGCGCGATACTCCATTTCCGCTGCCACGGTGACCTTCACACCGGGGATGGCGATGTCCTGTAACAAGGCACACAACCGCACGCAGATGTCGGTGGGTATACGCCCCGCGCGGCGGTCGGTGACAAGGCCATCACCATCGACGGTGCAGAAATTCAGCCGCGCTGCCACGTCCCCAGGCTTGAAATCCAACCCGAGGCCAAGGCCGGACAAAGCCCCGCGACCAATCGAACTCGTCCAGGGGTCATAGCCGAACAGAGCCAGATGGGCGGGGCCACTGCCGGGAGTGAAGCCAGGCCCCAGGGGCGAGATCAGCCCGGTGCTGCCGCGCGCACACAGCGCATCGAGATTTGGCAGATTCGCCGTCTCCAACTCACTTCGTCCCGAATCGGGATGTGGCAGACCACCAAGGCCATCGATGACGAGCATGACGATTCTCGAAGAGCTATCGGTGATGAACAGATTGCGCGTGTAGTCTGAGCTGATCATTGGCTGGCCTCCTCCGCCCGGGCCGTATGTGCTTCGTTCTCCATGGTGCCAGTCTCTGCCGGTCGCAGGTCTCGCAGGACCATCTGGACTGTACCGACGCCGGAATACGTATTCTCGGACAGTTCAAACGCGGCGTCGACGCGGTCACCGGTCTTGATATCATTTGCCGCGGCGCCCTGGCGCCACCATACGGCCGCCCGCGATCCGCCACCGACATTGAACGCCAGCTTCAGATGTTCACCACCTTTGCCAATGCGGGAGACAGCGGCCACTTCGAGGTCACGGGCAGCAAACAGGGGCATCCGGTGTCCCTGCCCGAAAGGCTCGATGCGACGCATCAGTTCCACCGTCGACATGTGAATATCTGCAGCCTGTAGCTCGACATCGATATCCAGTTGTGCCTCCAGGTCTGCCGGTGCCAGTCGCGCGTTGGCGTGGTCCACCAGGTTGGCGCGAAACTCTTCGAATTCTCCAGCCTGCAGGGAACATCCTGCGGCTGCGGCGTGGCCACCATACGTGGTCAGCAGATGGGCGGCGGAACTGATGCCATCGTTGATATCATATGCAGGGATGCTGCGCGCAGAGCCCACATAGACGCCGTTGCGCAGGACGTCGGTGAAAACCACAGCGGGTCGGTGAAACGTCTCGGCGAGATTGCTGGCAATGAGTCCGATGACGCCAAGGTTCCACTCCTCCCCCAGCACACAGATCAGCCGTTCCCGTTCCAGCACGTCATCGGTGATCAGAGCTTGTGCCTCGCGCACGCCCTGTTTCTGCATTTGCTGCCGCTGGCCATTGAGCGCATCCAGCTGCTGGGCGAGTCGTCGACCCTCTTCAGCATCCTTCGTGCGCAACAGCGCCAGAGCGATATCCGGTTTCTCCAGGCGGCCGGCAACATTGAGTCGGGGGCCGAGAAAAAACGCCAATGCAGTTGTATCCACGGGTCCTCGGTTGCATCGCGCTACGACGCGCAGTTCCTGCAATCCCGGTCGTTTGGTGCGCTCCACCACCTTCAGGCCATAACGCACGAGCACACGATTCTCCTCCAGCAGGGGAACCACGTCAGCCACCGTGCCGAGGGCGACGAGATCGAGCAGATCATTCAGGTACCGGCGCCTGTCATCGCTGGGGATCAGCGCCTCACTGAGACGCTGCACGACTTTGAAGGTGACGCCAACGCCCGCGAGCCCCTTGAAGGGGTAACTGCAATCCCGGCGATTCGGATTGATGATGCTGTGTGCCGGGGGCAGATCCTCGTTCTGTCGATGGTGGTCGATGACGACCACGTCGATACCACGCTCCCGCGCCAGGTGCAGAGCTTCGAATGCAGAGATGCCATTGTCGACGGTGATGATAAGGCTGGCACCAAGGGCCATCGCCTTTTCCACGCCTGGGGGCTTGAGACCGTAGCCGTCGATATGGCGGTCCGGCAGCAGGAAATGACACCGAGCCCCGACATACTCCAGAAAGTCGAGCATCAGCGCCGTGCTGCTCACGCCATCAACGTCGTAATCGCCGTATATGACGATCGTTTCGTCCCGCCGCACGGCGCGCTCAATACGTTCGGCGCCGCGCTCCAGATCCGTGAGCAGTTCTGGCGCGTGCAGGCCCTCGGGGCCCACGTCGAGTTCGGCCAGCGTCAGACCACGGCTCTGCAACAGGACATCGAGCAGAGAACCATACTCGCCCTCGTGGGCCGTTCGCCACACGGGGTAGATGCGCATTCTCGGACCTATGGGGAAATTATGAGTGGGACAGCGACGTGGTTCGTCTGTTGATGGGTCGCGCCGCGGAGGGCTGGCTCAATATAGAATGCTCCACCAGAGGGTCAAGAACGGACAGAAGCTCCTTGCCCGGGGCCGCGACGGACCTATCTTTGGCCCCTGTGGCGAGCCATTCCTGCAGATGACAACCTCAATAGATCCGGTCCGCGAGACCGCAGTGCAACTGCTAGTCGAAGTCGAGAAGGGCTTACGCCTGGAGTCCCTTCTTGAGGCCGTGGACAGCACCCATGCACGGGATCGTCGGTTTCTGCATCAGGTAGTGGCTGGCGTCACCAAGTGGCGCGACCGCCTCGACTGGATCCTGGACCGATTTGCCAAACGTCCGGTCGCCTCGCTGTCCCCCGCGATCCGGCAGGTTCTGCGTCTTGGTGTCTACCAGATTCTCTGGCTCGATCGCGTGCCGGAACGGGCCGCTGTACATACCTCGGTCGAACTGGCCAAACACTTTGAGCACAGCGGTACGGGTGGCTTCGTGAACGCCATTCTGCGTCGCGTGATCGCCGAGGGACAGCGGGTTTCCTATCCCGACCCGAAGACGGATCCCGTGGGCTACTATTCGGTATTCTACTCACACCCCCGATGGCTCGTGTCACGCTGGCTGGCGCGCTGGGGAGAACCACGCACCGAGGCGCTCCTGCGCGCCAACAATGAAGCGGCCGTCCTCTATGTGCGTGCCCGGGAAGGGGATGCGATACTGCCGGAGACGTATGGCGCCGAGGCGGTTGAGGGCCATCCCGGAGTGTTTCGCGTGCTGCAGCCGGAAGGTCTGTTTGTTGATCCTGCCTTCATCGACGGCTGGTTTGCCCAGGATGTGAGCGCCGGATTGGCTGCCCGCCTGCTGGCGCCCTCCCTGGGGGACCATGTTCTCGACGTCTGTGCCGCCCCGGGTGGCAAAAGCGCGCAACTGGCCTCTGCTGTCGGTAGCGGTTTTGTCACAGCCAGCGATATCTCGCCGCAACGACTGTCCCGCATGCGCGAGAACATCCTTCGCCTGCGCCGGGATCGCGTTCATCTGGTCGCCGAAGATGGCCTGCATCCGGCTGCGATCGGGCCCTTTGACTGCGTGTTGGCCGATGTGCCGTGCAGTGGTACCGGTGTCCTTGGCCGGCACCCGGAGGCCCGCTGGCACAAGGCCGCCAAGGACCTTCCACGGCACAGTGAGCGGCAATTTCTCATCCTCGAGGCGGCCTTTGCCCGACTGCGGCCGGATGGCATCCTCGTCTACAGCACCTGCTCCTTGGAAGAAGAGGAGAACGACGCTGTTGTTGATCGTTTTCTGGCACGCCACGCCGACGCCTGCCTGGAAATGGCATCGACTCGATTCCCGGACCAGGCATGGGCAGCACGTACCGTGCAGACGCTCCCTGGACGTGACCTTGGGGATGGTGCCTTCGCTGCCCGGATCCGCCGCCTGCCCGGTGTGCCCTCCAGGACGCGCACGCAAAAAGCAACATGAGAGGCTGGTTGAAGATGGCCGCTGTTGCTGCGGCCATTATCCTGGGATCGGCCGTACTGTTCCTGCTGTTGCTGGATCAGGTGGTCCTGCCGGCGATTGTCGAGGTCCCAATGGTCACTGTACCGGATGTGCGTGGTCAGTCAACGATCAAGGCGGGCGAACGCGTCTCGAGCAAGGGGCTGCGGCTGGCGCTGCGCGACAGCGTCTATTCAGAGACCTCCATCGCCGGCAGCATTGTCGACCAGGACCCCTCCCCCGGACAGAGAATCAAGCGGGCTCGGCGCGTTTTTGTGGATATCAGTCGCGGCCGGCGTCTCTACGCGGTACCTGACGTCAGTGGCGGCAGTCTGCGCGAAGCTGGCCTGCAGATCCAGGGCCACCAACTGACCCTCGGCAGCGTACGCCTCGCGTCGCACTCAAGCATTCCCGAGGGCGTTGTCATCCGCCAGCAGCCGGCTGCGGATGAGCGGGTCGCCCGCGGCACGAGTATTGATCTTGTTGTCAGCAGCGGCTCGCCATTTGCCAACAAGCCCGTACCGGATCTCATCGGCCTGCAGATCAGCGCCGCCGAGGACAGTCTGCGAAAGTACGAGATGGTCCTGGGCGCGATCAGCGAGCGTGTCGCTGAGCTTCTGCCCCCGGGTCAGATCCTGTCGCAGTCCCCCCAACCGGGTGCAGGCGTCTCCAGAGAGACCAGGGTCGATCTGGTCGTCAGCGTGCGTCGCGAAACTACCTCGAAGGAAGATTGATGAAAACGCCCGACGTTCGTGTCGCTCCGTCGCTGCTGGCCGCCGATTTCACTCGCCTGCAGGAAGAGATCGAGCGCGTCGAATCGGCCGGGGCCGATCTCCTGCACCTGGACATCATGGATGGCCATTTTGTGCCCAATCTGAGTTATGGCATCCCCATTGTTGAGGCCGTCCGCCGGTGCACGACCATGCACCTTGACACGCACCTGATGCTGGCGGATCCGGGCCCGTATCTCGAACCCTTCCGTGCGGCAGGTTCTGACTCGCTGACGGTACATCTGGAGGTCGCCCGCGATCCGCGGGCACTGCTGGAGGAGATTGGCCGACTCGGTTGCCGCCGGGGACTGGCAGTCAATCCGAACACTCCGGTGGACGGCATGCTGCCCTGGCTCGAACAGATCGATCTGGCTCTTGTCATGTCGGTGGAACCAGGATTCGGTGGTCAATCCTTCATGCCTGCAGTGCTGCAGAAGGTGCGCGCCCTGCGCCAGGCGATCGATGCCGCCGGACTACAGGTGGACATCGAGATGGACGGCGGCGTCAGCCCCGCCAATGCCGCCCAGTGCCGCGACGCCGGCGCCCGCTGGCTGGTCGCCGGGTCGGCTGTTTTCAAGGCCGAAGACCCGGCAGCCGCGATCCGGCAGATCCGCGGCTACTAGCCGGGAGACACGAGTCGGCTTGCGGCAGTCGCAAGGCCGTCCGGACTCGGAGGCATCATCCGGGGGCTCTCTCTGTATCAGCATCGCCGTCCGTATGGCGTATCCGCCGTCCCAACACTATATTCAGCAGCTTCTAGAGCACCGGTTTCTATCCTTGTGGCGATTTCAGCGCACAGGGCTGTTGACCTCTGTATGATTCATGCCACCCTGATCCAGGCAATCGGCCCTTGTTCGATCGACTCACAGAGCGTCTTGATGACGTGTTCCGCCAGTTGCGGGGGCAGGGCCGCATCACCGAGCGGACCCTCGATGAGTCTCTGCGCGAGATCCGTCGGGCCCTGCTCGAGGCGGACGTCAACTTTAAGGTT
>CALFPI010000229.1 GCA_937919035.1 uncultured Gemmatimonadaceae bacterium | reverse complement strand
GTAGGGGATGGCGTCGATGACTTCGAACTTGTAGGCCCACCAGTCGGAGAAGGTAGAGGCGTGGGCACCGTGTTCGACCAGCATCTCCGCAACTTTGTAGCCCTCCAGCACGTGCTGAAAGGTGCCGATGGTGAAGCCGAAGTCGTCGGCGATACGAATGAGGGCGAGGATCTCATCCTGACGGTAGGAATGACAGTGGATGAGACGCTTGCCTTCAAGGACTTCCACGAGCGCATCCAGCTCCAGATCGCGACGCTCCCGTTTGTTTCGACGGCGCCGTTCACCGTACTCAAGCGCTGCTGTCAGGCGGTCGCGGATGAGCGCATCCACACCCATCCGCGTCTGCGGGTAGCGGGTGGTAAAGTGGGGACCACGGTTGGCGTGTTTCACGTTCTCCCCAAGGGCGAACTTGATCGTTGGCGCTGCGCCTGCCAGTAGCAGGTCTTCCACGTCGGCACCCCAGCGCAACTTGATCGTCGCATTCTGGCCGCCAATGGGATTGGAAGAACCGTGCATGACGTGCACCGTCGTGGTACCCTGTGCCATGTGACGATAGATCCGGTTGTCGTAGGGATTGAGCACATCCCGAATGCGGACCTCGGCGCTGATCGCCTGGGTCCATTCATTGAGGCCGCCCATGGCGCCCACGTGTACGTGGGCGTCGACCAGGCCTGGCGTCACGTGTTTGCCGGTGGCGTCGATGACGATGGCGCCGGATGGCACCTTGAGATCGCGGCCGACGGCGGCGACCCGACCCTTGCGGATCAGCAGGTCTGCCCCCTGAAGGATGCCCGCCGCCCCCGAGGTCCAGATCGTGGCATTGCGCACCAGCACCACATCCGGCTTCTCCGGGATGTGGGCGACGCCGAAACTGACGGGCGGGAAGGGCGGCAAGGCTGGAAGGCTCCAGGTGCTGTCGGTTTCGGTCGCGGCAACCGGCGAGCTCGCGGCGGCGGTGTCTGCGCGGGCTTGGGTCGCCTGCCAGGCAAAGCCGACCCCATCCGGCGTCTGTCCATTGCCGACGATGAGGCTGTCCGTCACCCGCCCGGACAGGCTCAGGATGCCGGCGATCCCCAGCGAGTCGCCGGCGAAGGTCAGACTCAGGCGCTGACCCTCGAGTCGGGTCGTGCCGACGGCGATCGTGAGACTGTCGCGATGCACCGTGCTTTTCCACCCGGAGGCGCGGGAGCTCTTGCCGGTGATCTTGAGTTGGGTGGCAGCGACAACTGTGGAAAGCCGCAGCTCCAGGTCCCAGGTGCCGCGCAGATCGATGTTGGGGGAGAAGTCGTTGATCCGGTGATGCTCGCCGTCGATCCAGAGATCGAGAATCTGAGTATCGGCGGCAAACAGATCTCCATCGGTGACGACGAGGTGCGCCAGTCGGCCCGGGGCGATGGTGCCGAGATCGTCGTCGACGCCAAACAACTTCGCCGGTACGGTGGTCACGGCGGCGAGGGCATCCGCCGCCGACAGGCCCTGGTCCATGGCCCGCCGCACGCGTGCCGGGAAGTCGGCCCTCTTGCTCAAACCATCACTGGTCAAAGCGACGGGCACACCCGCCGCGCGCAGGCGGCCGGCATTGGCTGGTGCTGCCTCCCAGTGCCAGAGCTCGGCGAGGCTGGTCGCCAGAGCGTCTTCGGCGTCGGCAACGTCCGGCGCAGCTGGGAAGTTCACCGGCAGGATCATGGGTACGCCAAGAGCGACGATGCGTGCCAGTTGCCGGTACTCGGCGCCACCACCACGGATCACCAGGCGCAGATTGTGGGCCTGTGCCAGTTCACCGGCGACGCGCAGCATACGATCGTCGGTGACTTCGAGGATGACGAGATCGCCGCCACTCGTGCCGCCGACAACGGTGGGTCCGAGAACGGCGAGGGCATCGATCCTCTCCATCTGTGTGCCAGCCGCTGGTTTGGCGTGGGTTTGGGCGTACCAGGCGGCGTCGAAAAAGGTCTGGCGAAGAAGGGCGACGGCGCCCATCAGAGAGCCCGGGTAACGGACCTCTTCCCAGGTGGCCGACGGTGTGCCGGGATTCTTCAGGGCCACATGGTGGGCTACGTCGGGGCGTACCAGGACGGTGCGCAGGGCATCATCGGCCGTGGTCACAAGGGCGCTGCGACCATGGAACAGGCCCGCATCGGAGACGATCAGCGCGGTGGTGAAGCCGAGTTCGCGCAGCTCCCTGAGGGCTTCCGCGTCGGCATGGTAGAGGTCGGCGGCACGGAGTTCGGCCAGCACATTGTCGTTCCAGTGCGAGTCCGCATGCTGCCGCTGGTCCTTGGCGGGGGGCAGACCGACATGGGCGTAGGGCTCGATGAGACCGGCGTAGATCGTGCGGCCTGCACCATCCCAGATGCGCGCGTCGGCGGGGGGGCGGACCTTGGCCGAAGGCCCCACGGCTTCGATGCGACCGTCACGCAGTACGACGGTGCCGCTGTCGATGGCAACACCCGGCCGGGGCACGATGCGGGCGCCAACGATGGCATGCACCCGTGGCTGCGTGTCGCGGATACCGGTGGTGGGTGTTACCCCCGTGCGGGGTGCAGCGTCGGCGGCAGCTACACACAGCAGGGCCGCCAGGTACTGAGTGATTCTCACAATGAGTCCCCGTTGTTGTGCGTGTTCGGAGTGTAATCAGCCAAGATGCAGTTCCTCTTCCTCGTCAAAGCGCCATACCGGCACAGGACCGGGGATCAGCTGCGCGCCGTCCGAGAGACCCTCGTCGCGCCCCTGCAGTTCAGTCACCATGCGGGCGCGCCAGAGGGCAAGTTCCGGTGGAGCGCCGGGCGCCAGGTCGTGGCACTCGTGCGGGTCCTGGGAGAGATGGAACAGCTGTTCGAGGCCGTTGATCGGGTTCCAGATGTACTTCCAACTGCCATCGGTGAGGAACTGATTGGCATTCTCCGGGTGGTAGCAGGGCGAATGTTCGCCGTGATAGTACGGGCGCCAGTCGGTCGTGTCGCCGCGGACCAGAGGCAGCACACTGCGCCCTTCGACGCTCGCCGGTATGGCCACGTCCGCCGCATCGAGCAGGGTCGGCATGATGTCCTCCCAACCCACCGTGATGGGGGCGGCGATCTCGACATTGCGCGGCGCTGGCATGGAGGCTGGTGGACGCAGGATGAAGGGCACTCTGGCGGAGGCTTCGTAGGCGTAGGTCTTGCGCCACAGGTGATGGTCACCGAGCATCTCGCCGTGGTCGGAGGTGAACAGAGTCAAAGAGTCGCGCAGATCTCCGGAACGATTCATGGTTTCCACGAGTCGGCCGATCTGCGCGTCGAGGAAGGCCAGGTAGGCGAAGTAGGCCGCTCGGGCCCGCTGCATGACATGCGCGGGGACTTTGCCCCGCCACTGGTTGACGTCCATGGGGTAGCTGGCATCTTCGGCGTGGTGCGCCGCCCAGTCGCCGATTTCGGCTGCTGGCAGTTGACGACTGATGAACTGATCGTAATAGACTTGCGGTGGGCACCACGGTGGATGTGGCCCATTGAAGGACAGGCAGAGAAAGAAGGGGCGTGTCGGGTCGCGGTGACGGAGAAAATCGAGGGCCTGCGTAACGAACCAGGTCTCCTCCATCTGGTGTTCGGGCAGATGGTTCGGCCGCCCGATCCATGAGTTGGCCGGCACACCGTGGGCGAATTTCTCGACGCCTGCCAGGCCGGTCTGCTGCTCCAGCCACTCGGAGTAGTCGGCACTCGTCTGCAGTCGCTCAAAGCCCAAGTGGGCTCGCGCCGGGTGGAAGTGGGTCTTGCCGATGTTGATGGTCTGGTAGCCGGCATCACGCAGTGTCCCTGCCAGCGTGTGGTCGTAGTCCCACGGTTTGCCGTCCTGATAGCCGACCATGCCCTGCGAATAGGGCGTCATGCCCGTCATCAACGAGCGTCGGGCCGCAATGCAGGAGGGACACGGGGTGTAGGCACTGGAGAAGGTCGTGCCACCGGCCGACAGCGAATCCAGGTGTGGCGTGTCGGCCACGGGGTGCCCCAGGCGGCCGAGGCTGTCACCGCGCCAGTGGTCGGTGAGAATGAGCAGCAGATTGGGACGGGAGACAGCCATGGTGGCTCGCTTTCCGGTGAAGAATTCAGTACAACCGGTTGCACAAGAGGCAAACAAGCCAGAATCCGCCCTGCCGACAACCTGTCGGCAGGGCGTCACACAACGGAGACATGCTACGATGGGTATGACGGACGAAGAAAAGTTTCGCTTTGATCTCACCGGGTTCCTCGTGCGGCCAGCAGTGCTCACGCCGGAGGAGGTCGCACCCATTGTTGAGCAGATCGATCGGATCAAGCACGATCCGGAGTCGCTGCCGGCGGCCCACCGTGCCGTGCCGGGTGGACCGTCGAGCCTGTTGATCGATCATCCCCAGGTGACCGAGGTGCTGCACGAGCTGATAGGACCCAATGTGCGCCTGGAAGGCACGTTCTGCGTCTGGCGCAGCAAGGGGGAGTGGGCCGGCGAACTGCACGGAGGCGGACCGCAGCAGATCGATCCCATTTTCGGCTATCGCTGCAGCAACGGGCGCATCCATGCGGGCATGGTGCGGGTCGTCTTTGAACTGACAGACATCTCCAAGGAAGATGGCGCGACCCATTTCATTCCCGGCAGCCACAAAGCCAATTTCCCCATGCACGCGGAGCACATGTCTCTGGAGCCGGGCAAGCGGTCGGAATTTCTGACGTCGTACGAGTGTCCGGCGGGCAGTGCCATCTTCTTCACCGAAAACCTGTGCCACGCCGGGCCACACTGGCAGCGGGATACGCCACGCGTGGCGGTGCTCAACGCCTATGCACATCTGGCGACGCATTGGCACCGGCCGACGATCGCGCCGGAAGTGATGGCCGGCCTGCCGCGCGAGAAGCAGGCGTGGTTCCGCGAGCCGTGGATCGCCGATTTTCGCACCTCACCGGCGACGCATAACTCCATGGAGCGGTTTCTCGAAAATGACGAGCCGACGGTTCGCCTCGACCACCAGCCGTAGGCGGGTTCCTGACTTATCAGCCGCAGGCGGGTTCCTGACTTATCAGCCGCAGGCGGGTTCCTGACTTATCAGCCGCAGGCGGGTTACGTGCCGAGGTGGAGCAGTTGGCGCGCTTCAGCGGGCGTCGCCACAGGACGCTCCGCCTCGGCCGCAACCCGGGCCATCCGTGCTACGAGTTGCTCATTCGTCGCCCGTTCGCCCCGCCGGTAGTAGAGATTGTCCTCGAGGCCGACACGGACATGTCCGCCCATACCCATGGCGATGATACCCATGGGCAGTTGCCAGCGGCCGAGACCGGCTACGGTCCAGGTGGCAGATTGCGGGATCGATTCGCTGAGAAAGAGGAGTTGCCGTGCTGTGGCCGGCTGCGAGCCGCGGTTGCCCAAAACGAAATCGAAGTGCAGCGGTGTCGTGGCCAGACCGGCGTCGACCAACGCCAGGGCGTTGTCGATCATGCCCGCCTCAAAGATCTCCATTTCCGGCTTGGTGCCGGCAGCGGCCATCGCCTGCGCCAGGATCGTGACGGTGTCGAAGGAGTTGGCGTAGACCTGATCGGGAAAGTTCATCGACCCTGTTGTCAACGATGCCATCTCCGGACGGATCCGACGCACAGGTTCGGCGCGCAGATCCGCATCCAGGTCGGCGCGGCCCCCGGTGGAGATCTGCACGATCAGATCCGTGCGTGCCGTGATCAGCGCATGGATTTCGGCGAAGATGTCGGGATCCAGTGTTGGGCGGCCCGCAGCGTCGCGCGCGTGCACGTGGGCGATGGCGGCGCCGGCGTCGCGGCAACGCACGGCGTCGCTGGCGATCTCTTCCGGCGTCAGTGGCACATGGGGAGATTGCTGTCGCGTCGGCACACTGCCGTTGAGGGCGACCGTCAGTATGACGGGCGTCATACGTTGATGCCGAGGCCTGAACCCTGCGTATCGCGCAGCACGCCCAGGATGTCCTTGCCGAACTTCTCCACTTTCGCCGGCCCGATGCCATGGCACAACTGCAGTTCGTCCATAGTGGCGGGGCGCAGCGTGGCAATGTCCCGCAGGGTGCGGTCGCTGGCCACGACGTAAGGGGGCTTGCCCTCTTCGCGCGCCGTTTCCAGACGCCAGGCGCGCAGGGCCTCGAAGATGCGGGCGCCATGGACGTCGAGATCGGAGGGTACTGCCGCTCGTTTCTTGCCCGAGCGACCGGCACCCTTCGGCGTGGTCCGCTTGCCGGCATCAGCAGGGGGTAACAGCAGGCGCGCGGGGCGCCGTGCATGGATGACGTCGTAGCCCTCGTCGGTGACGAGCACCACGGGCCGATCGGTGCCGCTGAAATCGACCCAGCCCGCTGTCACGCAGCGACGCAGCAGCGTCAGGATCCACTCCTCGGCTTTCTCCGAGAGCACGCCATAGGTGGGGGACTGATCGAGGCCGGCATTCTGCAGGCGCAGATCATCGGCGCCGCGCAGCAGGCGGGCCGCCGCACCAATGCCAAAACGACCATGCACACGGGCAACGCCGCACAAGGCCTGGCGCACGACGCGGCTGACCTCGTCGGCGTCGTAGCCGTCGTCGTCGGACAGTTCCAGGCAGACATCACACTTGCCGCACCCGGATAAGGTTTCGGCTTCGTCGCCGAAGTAGCGCAGAATGGCGTCGTGGCGGCAGCCGCCACCCTCGGCATAACGCATCAATTCGAGAAACAGATTCCAGCGGTGGCGCACGGTCTCGGGATCGGGGGCCCGACCGTCAATGTCACTCTCAATCAGGCGCCGGCGGAAGGCCATGTCGCCGGAGGACACAAGCAGGACGCAGACGGCATCGGCCCCATCCCGCCCCGCGCGTCCCGCCTCCTGGTAGTAGGCCTCCACCGAACTGGGAGGTGCCAGGTGGGCGATGCAGCGCACATCGGCGCGATCAATGCCCATGCCAAAGGCGTTCGTGGCAACAACGATCTCCTGCGCACCGGCAGTGAAGGCGCGCTGCACGGACTCGCGCTGGTCACCTGGCATGCCGGCGTGATAGGGGGCGGCGTTCCAGCCGGCGCTGCAAAGACGTGTCGCTTCTTCTTCTGTCTGGCGTCGCGACGGGGCGTAGATGATGGCTGTGCCGCGTCCACCGCCTGGACGGGTCAGCGCCTCCTGCAGCAGCCCGTCCACCTGTGCGGCACGGTCCTTCTTGCTCTGCGTGTCACGTACGCGGAAGGCCAGGTTCGGCCGGGCAAAACCGCGCAGGTGCTGCGGTGTATCCGGAGGCAGACCGAGGCGCGCGAGGATCTCGTCGCGCACGACCGGGGTGGCGGTCGCCGTACACGCCAGCACCCGGGCCCCGGGCAGTTGCTCGAGCAGCTCGCCGATCTGCATGTATTCGGGGCGAAAATCGTGGCCCCACTCGCTGATGCAATGGGCCTCATCGATGGCCACGAGTGGGCAGTCCAGCCGGCCGACAAGATCACGAAAACCGTCGAATGTGAGCCGCTCGGGGGCGACGTAGACCAGCTTGTACTGGCCTCGGGCCATGGCACTCATGCGCTGGCGGATGACGTCGCCATCGAGGGTGCCCGCCAGGTAGGTGGCGCTGATGCCGCGCGCTTCGAGGGCGCTCACCTGATCGTGCATCAGGGCTATGAGCGGGGAGACCACGATGGTGGTGCCCGGCAGCAGGGAGGCGGGCAACTGGTAGGTGAGGCTCTTGCCGCCCCCCGTGGGGGCCACGAGCAGGACCCGGCCCCCATCCAGCAGCGCCTCGATGGCCTCGCGCTGTCCGGGGCGGAAAGCGGCGAAGCCCAGCTGGCGCAGGCCGGCGTCGAGGTCAATGGGGAGGGTCGTCATGGAGAGACGACGTTAGGCATGCCCTGGAACCCTGTCCAGCGTTGGCGGATGCTACAGGCAGATACGACAACACAGGAGCGTAACAGGGGCGCAGTCCCTGGTTGCCAGCGGGCATGTCGCCAGTGGACTCGTCGACAGCTGGGCGCCGATGATCCCGCTGGCTCAGGCTTCGCGGTCGTCGTGCAGATCGGTGATCAGGCCCGTTGCCAGATCATAGATCCAGCCGTGCAGGTAGAGCTTCTGGCCACGTCCCCAGGCATCGAGGATGATACTGCTGGAGGCGAGGGAGTCTACCTGTGCCCGCGTGTTCAATTCACACAGCCGGCGGAAGCGCGTCGCTGCGTCGAGGGGCTCGAGTTCGTCGCGGTGTCGACGGCGCACGTTGCTGACGTGATCGACCCAGACGCCCAGCGGCCCACCCATCGGTGGCGACAGGGCCGCCTGCACACCCCCACAACCGTAGTGGCCACAGATGACGACGTGTTCCACCTGCAGGGTGACAACGGCGAACTGCACGGCGGACAACACGTTGACGTCACCCGGGGCGACCACGTTGGCAATGTTGCGGTGGACAAAGAGTTCGCCCGGATCAAGGCCGACGATGACATTTGGCGGGACGCGGCTGTCGGCACAGCCAATCCAGAGAATGCGCGGGCGCTGCGCCTCGGCCAGTCGCTTGAAGTAGTCCGGATCGTGCTCCCGAACGTGGCGGGCCCACTGCTGGTTGTTGGCGAAAATCTCAGGCAGGTATCTCATGGATCATGAAGGTCCCCGACGCGCACGGATGGCGCAAATCGTGCAGCGGATGCGATCCACCTACCGCGGCTATTGGCGCCAGGGCAACAGCAGATCCGGGCAGTTCCGAGCCAGACAGGCACCGCTGGGGCGCTCTCCCAGGGGCCGTTCCGGCAGCTGGTCGTAGGACTCGTAGGTGATGTCGAGCCACGGTGTTTCCAGCCGACGGTGGTCCTCGTAGCGCGAATTCATGGCGGCATCGATGACACCTGTCGTCAACAACGTGCGCTGCGTCGGGTAGGGGGAGACACCGGTCTGGAAGAAGCGCTGAATGTTGCGACTGAGATAACCGAAGCTGGCGCCGGGCCCATCCGGCTGCAGGAAGAACTCCGTCGCCTGAACCTGCCCGTCGACGCGGGCGGCGTAGGCCCAGTCGGCCACATGACCATTGAGCATAAGGGCCGCCGAATGCAGACCATCGGCGTGTTCGAGCAGAAAGAGGGCGGGCTTGTCGCAATCTTCCATGTTCCCAGGTTGGCGCGTGCCCACCGTGGCACAGGCCGCCTCGGCGAGCTCCGCGGAGAAGCGGCCCTGGTCACGGGCGCGCCAGACGTCATCCCCTTCCAGGCACTGGACCGAGACGACGCCGGACTCGCCGCCGACTCGACGTTCGATCATACACTGCAGGGTTTCGAGGGTGTGGTAGCCATAGGCCTCGATGCCGCCAAAACCGACGGCGACAGCCGCGTCGATGTGCACACCCTTGTCGTGCTCCAGCCAGGGGCGGCGCCAGGACAGGGGCAGGCAGGAACCGGCCATGAGGGGGATATCGAGTTCCTGGGCCCGGTCCCACATCCAGCGGGCGTCGGCCCAGGCGTAGGCAAAGTGTTTGTCGCTGAAGACGGGTACACTGCGACCGCTTTCGGAAAAGACACCGGCGATCTGCTCGAAGAACTGACGCCGGGGATACATGTGGCGCCCGCGCTCATTCCACGGGTAGTCACCATGTTCACCGATGAGCAGGACGGCGTCGACGTTGAGTTTGTCGGCGCCGGCGTGCAGTGCCCGGCGGATGCTGGGGTGTACGGGCACATCGTGGGCGGCCGCCATCCCTGTGCCGATGTCGTTTTCGAGCACGTGATCGATGTACATGGAGACGATGTCGACCTCGGGGGCGTGGCAGGCCTCGTCCGTCGTCATGCCTTTGAGAAACTTCGTGACGATGGCGTCGGCGTGGGACCAGGCGTGATAGATCGTGCAGATCGCTGCAACACGGAGTCGCTGGCTCATTGGCTGGATCCTTCCTGCTGGTAGTCGGCCATGAATCCGGCCAGTTCTCGATCACCGGCCCGCGCCGAGGTGGACAGGGCGTGGTAGGTGCGCTGCTGATCGGCGGCCGATCGGCTCTGTCCGAGTTTCGTCTTGCCCTGCAGTTGCTCGATGTCGATCTCGAAGGCGACAATTGCCGCCAGCAGCCCGGCGGCGTGTTCGTCCTGCCAGGGCATGGTCCAGCCATGCCGCTCGCTGCTGGCGATCAGGTCATCGAGCAGCTCCCGTACGGCGACGGCATCATCAACGAGACGCGCTGTGCCGGTGGCGTGTACGGCGACATAGTTCCACGTAGGTACGGCAAACGCCGCCTCGTAGTACGTGGGGGAGATGTAGGCATGGGGCCCCTGGAAAATAGCCAGCAGTGGAGCGTCGGCGAAATGCCGCCACTGGTTGTTGGCACGGGCCATGTGGCCGCGCAGTCGCTTGCCATCGTCGCTGAGCAACAACGGCAGGTGTGTCGCTTCCGGCGCCCCGCCCGCGGTGGTGACGATACAGGCGAAGGGGTAGGCGGCGATCAACTGGCGCAGAACTTCCGGGCGTGATTCTCGGTTGCTGGCAGGTGTGTACATCAGACCTCGATCAGTTCGTGGATGTTGTGCACGGTGCGATGCGGTTCTATGGTTGCGCCTGGTGCCAGACCTTCGTGGCGCGGGTCTACCCACACGGTATACAGGCCCAGACGCCGGCAGGGCTCGATCTCCCAGCGCAGATTGTCACCAACCATCCACGTCTGTTCCACCGGGTGCCCGAGCTGCTCGAGGGCATGGTGGAAGACGCTCTCGTCCGGTTTGCCGACGCCGAACTCACCTTCAATGATGATGCAGTCGAAGAAACCGGCCAGTTTGAAGTGATCGATCTTGTGGCGCTGTTCGGCGCTGCCACCGTTGGTCAGCAGCGCCATGGGTACGCCGAGTTGCTGAAAGTGCTGCAGCGTCGCAAGGGCCCCTGGGAACAGCTGCAGACCCTCGGTCCGTAGCCGCGCAAAGGTGTCGGCAACGCGCTGTGCCAGACCATTGTCAGCGATGCCGAGCTCAGCCAGGGCATCACCGACATTGCGCCCGCGTGTTGTCTGCAGGTCCAGTCTGCCGCGTCGGTGCCGATCCGGATCCGACCACCAGACGCGGGAGACCCTGTTGATGGCGGCAAGCACGGTGGTTGGCTCAATGCCACCGTAGTCGCCGGTAAAGCGGGCCACAGTGGTTTGCCAGGCGGGCCCGGCGGGTCCGGTAAAGTCGAGGATCGTGTCGTCAAGGTCGAAGAAGATCGCCTGCGGCACTGTTGTCATGAATCCGTTTCAGTCTCGATAGATGAGGGCGTCCCGATGGGGACCGACAGAGATCATCTGCACGGGTACGTCGATGAGGGCTTCGATGAAATCTACATAACCCTTGGCGGCGTCCGGCAGATCCTGCCACCTGCGCGCACCGGTGAGGTCCTGCCCCTGCCAACCGGGCCGTTGTTCCAGGACAGGTTCAGCCTTCTCCAGGTACCGTGTCAATGGCAATTGCTGTGTCTGCTGGCCGTCGACCCGATAGGCGCAGCACACGGGGATCTCAGGCAGATAGGAAAGCACGTCGAGATTGGTCAGGGCGACCCGCGTCGCGCCCTGCAGGCGACACCCGTAGCGTGTCGCCACGCCATCAAAGGGGCCCACGCGCCGGGGGCGGCCCGTCGTGGCGCCGTACTCGCCCCGGTCGCCCCCACGCTGTCGCAGTTGCTGGGCCTGGTCGCCGAACCACTCGGTGACAAAGGGACCGGCACCGACACAACTGCTGTAGGCCTTGGCGACGGCGACGACATCGGTGACGGACGCCGCGGGCACACCGGCGCCCACCGGAATGAAACCGGCCAGCGGCGACGAGGAGGACGAATACGGGTAGATGCCATGATCGGGGTCGCGCAGGGCACCCAACTGGCCTTCAGCCAGGATGGTCTCACCGGCGGCGAGGCGCTCGTGCAGCAGGGCGGGCCCATCACATAGCATGGGTTCCAGCCGCTGTGCATGGACGAGCAGACCAGCAACGATGGTATCGACGTCGGCCTCAGGCTGCTGGTAGAGATGGCGGAACAGCACGTTGCGAGCTGTCAGGCAACGGGTGACACGTTCCCGCAGCCAGGCTTCGTCGAGCAGGTCGCCCGCCTGCACGCCGATCTTCATGTACTTGTCCCCATAGAAGGGGGCGATGCCGGCCCGGGTGGAGCCGAAGGCACGTTCGGCGCCGAGACGCTCCTCTTCGTACTGGTCCTGCAGCACGTGTACGGGCAGCACAATCTGGGCGCGGTGGGCGACGCGCAGGTCGGGGGCGGGCACACCGGCGGCGAGCAGTCCGTCCAGTTCGGCAAAAAGCGCCGCCAGATCCACGGCCACACCCGGTCCGAGCATGTTGACGGTGTCGGGTGTGAACACACCCGAGGGCAGCAGATGCAAAGCGAAGCGCCCGCGATCATTGATGATCGTGTGGCCGGCGTTGCGCCCGCCCTGAAAGCGGACCACGACATTGGCAGATGCGGCAAGGGCATCGGTGATCTTGCCCTTGCCTTCATCCCCCCAGGTGGCGCCGACAACGGCAGTGACGGGCATGACTCTTTCTCCTGGCAGCGAGTGAGTGGTGGGGACTGACACAGATCAACTACGAGAGACCCTTCGCATAAGCCAAATTCATTATACTGATACCGGGCATCAATCCAGCTAATGCAAGCCGACTAATGCAAGGTAGTGCTGATGGAACTGCAGCAATTGCGTGGATTCTACGAGGTCGCGCGCGAGGGCAGCTTTACACGAGCCGCGGCGCGCCTGTTCCTGACACAGTCCGCCATCAGCCAGCAGGTGAAGGCGCTGGAAGGGGAACTGGGCCAGGCGTTGATCGTACGGGGGCGGCGTGCGGTGGAGCTGACGGCGGCGGGCCGCGCCCTCTATGCGCGCACTACGGCGGTCTTTGCCGAGTTGGAAGGGGCTCGTCAGGAGCTGGATGCCATGGGTCAGATCGTCCGCGGCCGGGTCCTGTTGGCGACAAGTGATACGAACTGTACGTATGTGCTGCCCAACGTGTTACGACGATTTCATGAGCGTTATCCGGAGGTCGAAGTCGACATCCGCAACAAGATGTCCGCCGAGGTGCGGCAACTGACCCTGGCCGATCAGGTCGACTTCGGCATCGTCACCCTGCCTGCCCGCGAACGGGGCTTGCGGGCGGAGCCACTCTTTGTCCGGGGTGACGTGTGGATCTGCCCACCGGGACACGCTCTGGCCGGTCGCCAGTCGATCCGGCCCGCCACAGCAGGGCGTTTTCCGCTGCTGGCGCTGGAGCGAGGCAGCCAGAGCCGGGCCGTGCTGGATGAAGTGCTGCAGCGCGCCGGGGTGGCACCACGACTGGCCATGGAACTGGGCAGCATCGAGATCATCAAACAGTTCGTCGAGATCGACTTCGGCATCGCCCTGGTCCCCGGCGTGTCGGTCGTGCGCGAGGCGGCCGAAGGGCGGCTGCTCACCATCGGCGCGCAGGGCTTCGACGCACGCTCGATCGGTCTCGTGCGGCATCGGGGGCGGCCCGAATCACCGGCAACGGCAGCGTTGACACAGATGATTCGTGAGGATCTTGCTGGCGTACAGATCTGAAGTACCCGGATCTGTAGGCGCGACGACTGGACAATACCGGTGGTGACACCCTTCCATTGTACGTGGTTTCTGACTTAGTCCAACCCACCAGACAACAGACGACGGCATACCTCCATGCGCATTCTTCTTACCGGTGCGGCCAGTGATCTCGGCCGGGCCCTGGCAACGGCACTCGAGGCGGACAAACACCAGCTTCGCCGCATCGATACGGATCTCACCGATGCGGCAGCCATGTGGCGCGCTGTGCGCGGCATGGATGCTGTCATGCACACGGGAGAGCCACCGAGCGACACGCCCCAGGATCCGGAAGCACGCGCGGCGTTTCTCCTCGACTACTACGCGCGTGGCACGCATGTGTTGTTCAAGGCCGCCGTTGAGGCCGGTGTCAGGCATTTCGTGTATGGCAGTACGCTGGATCTGTTCCGTCCCTATGCGGATGACGTCTACATCAGTGAAATGTGGCGGCCGCTGCCGACGCCGGACATCGAGCCCATGGCGCGCTACCTCGGGGAACTGACGTGTCGGGAGTTTGCCCGGGACTTCCTCGTGGGTGTGACGGCGCTGCGCCTGGGCACGTTGGCCGCACAGGACGAGGTCATCGGCCAGGCGCCGGATCTGAGCTGGCTGGACCCGCGCGATGCGGTGCGGGCCTTTCAGGGGGCCCTGACACAGATGACGTCGCAGCACAGCGCCGACAACCCCAACTGGTCCCGACGCTGGCAGCTGTTCCACGTGTGTGCGACGCCACCCAATCCGAAGTATGTAAGTGATCGCGCCGGGCAGGTCTTTCAAGCTCAGCACACCTTCGGCGAGGCGTGGGCGGCGGCAGGGGATCGGGCGCCCGTGCAGCGGCCCTGGGCGCAGCAGATCCCGGCGCCCGTGCCTGCAGCAACGCCTGCCAGGACAAAGAAGAAGGTGCTCTTCCTCGGTGCCTCGGGTATGATCGGCCCCTTCCTCACGCCCGGTCTGGTCCCGCACTATGACCTGACGCTTGCGGATGTGAAGCCCCATCCGGATGGCACCCGCATCGATACGGTCGATGTCACCAACTATGCGCAGGTGCTGGCCGCAGCCGAAGGCCATGATGCGATCATGAACTACACGGTGGTGCGCAACGATGCCGACCTGAGTTTTCACGTCAACGTGCGCGGCGCGTGGCATGTGATGCGGGCGGCGGCGGCGCTGGGCATCCGCAAAGTCCTGCACAGCGGGCCCGAGTATGTGCGGCCCTACTACGATCACGCCTTCGACATCGACAATCCGCCGGATGCACCGGGCACGGGCTGGTACTCCACGACCAAGATGCTGAGCCGTGAGATCTGCCGGATCTTTGCGCGCACCTACGGCATCGTTACGCCCTGTTACCTGTTCAACGGCTTGAGTGCGGCACCGACGGTGCCGGTCACCGGCAAGGACTTCGCCCCCTTCAACATCGTCTGGGACGACCTGCAGCACGCCTGTCGCCTGGCCCTCGAGGTCGACGCCTTGCCTGACAACTACGAAGAGTTCAACCTGCACAGCCATCTGGGACAGGGAAAGTTTTCCATCGAACGGGCGCGCCGCATCCTGGGCTACGAACCGACGCAGGACTGGGCCCGCTTCTACCGCCGGCCCACCTGAGGAGCCGGTACCGGCCTGGAGCACGCCAAGGTCGCGGCGAAAACTGCCGAGCTCTTCCATCTGCGCGCCCGGCAATGCCGACCAGCTCCAGGATGCCGTGTACGGCAGCATCGAAGCCACCTTCGATACCGAGGATGTGGTCGAAGAAGGGCATGTCGATGTCGCGGATGACGGTCTGTGCTGCCGCCAGATCGACGCCCCGTGCCAGGAAGATGCCGGTGACGAGCATGATGGGGATATGCTCAGCGACGGCTGCGTAGGACGGGTCAGGCTCTCCACGGTGCTTGGGCCCCCCAATCGGGGGGCAGCACCATGGGCACGTCGGCTCCGCGGCCGACGGGACTCGAACCCGCGACCTCCGGCGTGACACGCAGGAGCGATCCAGCGGCTCAGTCAGCCACAGGATGGCCCCACCTGCCATCCAGGTCCCCGGTCGACGTTGGCGTGCTTGAGCATGATAACGGCACCGACCAGCAATACGCCCAAGATGATGGCAAACAGCTTCTGGTTGACCAGCTGTGTGCTGGTTGAGCAGCTGCCGAGCTTGCTTCTTGAGAACATCTATATGGGGTTGGGGCGGGAGTTGGCGAGACATAGAACACCATCTTTCGGTAATGCCTGGTCTCCGCTAAGTCAGGCATTACCGAAAGAAGGTCTATGTATGTTTCTCGAGGTGTGTTTAACCCTTGCCGCGGACCAGAGGCTCACGGTGAGCACTCGCGTCACAGTAGACGCAATCCGGAACGGCAGTCAACAAGAAACTCAATCTGAACCGTCTACCAAAACAGGGGGAGGGTGTCTCTTAGTAGGTCGCCAGAACCGGAACGAGCTTCCAATTTTGGGCACCATGTTCGACCACAGATATGGAACAGCCCCGAGGTCTATCCGGCGTTGGTGCAGGGGGATCTGTCTAAAAATGCTCGAGCGATGCACCAACGCCGGAGCCACGGGCCCCACGCCGATACCACTCGCTTGGTAAGTCGTTCCCTACAGACTCTGAGTGTTGCACTCAAAGTTGATACGAAGCGCGATGGGGAGAAGGAGCAATACGGCTGCTAATCCTCCATTTTGAAGATTGTCCGCATCAAATCGAGATTCGCACCCAGGCGTTCTGACAACACGCCCAACAGATGGGACTGCAGCTGCAGGAGCACAGCGGGATCTTTGCTGGCCATCTCCTTCGCGGCCTCGATGGACAACGACCAGGTCACGCCGGCAGAATCTGCGCGGACGGATACCATTTCCTCCCGAGACCCCTTGCGGAAGAATGCGGCGGCGCCAAGGACTGCCCCCGCACCGGCACGTCTCAGCCGATAGGGATCACCAGATTCACGCTCGATCATCACACTGAATTCACCTGATTCAACGATGTGTAGAGTAGGTGCGTCCATGTGCTGCCGAAAGAGAAATTCGTCGGCGGCAACCTCTTGGCGTCGGAGATATCCTTTGCAGCACTCTTGGTCGGACACGACTTCGAATATGTCTGTCAGCAACCGGAACCTGTCAACGACTTTGAGACACTGCGGCTGAAAATTTAGTGACGTAT
>CALFPI010000228.1 GCA_937919035.1 uncultured Gemmatimonadaceae bacterium | reverse complement strand
AGTACAGTTTTCCCCCCGCCAGTCCGCCAAGAATCCCCGCCGTTACCAGGGAGGTCGACAACTCCGGGTCGAGCCCATTGCGCTTGAATTCCCGTTTGATGATGTAGTGGCCGGCGAGGAACCCGAGCACAACCATGGGGCCGAAGGTGGGCAAACGGAACGAGCCGATTTCGAGCCAGTACGGATACACGTCAGACCACCTTTTGCGTCAGAGCCAGATCACGCAACCGCACACGAACGGCGGCGGCGACTTCGCGATAGACCTCGTAGGATGTCAGTTGCGAGTGCTGTGTGCCGACCGCGAAGGGATCGATCGGATCTCCCACATGAATGTGGGTTTTACCGTCGGCGACATACAGATGCAAAGGAACAATGGGGACACGGAGTTCGATGGCCAACATGCCGATGCCGGACTTGAAGGCCCCCGAACCGCGATCGCTGGCACCATGTAAACCTTCAGGAAACAGCAGCACGGGACGGCGGGGGCCCAGACGATTGGCGGCGGCCAGCAGCCCCTCTTCAAGGCGCGCATGCTCTGCCAGAACGACCCGGTCGGCAAGGTGCCGACACATACACGTGAGGGATTCTTTGCCGAAATCATCCGCGTGCTCGACGAGGAGGACGAGATCGTCCGTGTGCCGCCCCAAGGCAGCCAGCACGGGGCCCAGGGGACAAGCAAGTGTGCCACTTGCCGCCAGCAGGTACGGACGGTCCATGGGCAGTTTGTCGGCGTCGATCACCCGGGTTTGGCCCAGACCGCGCACCAGCCTACCAACGAGGGCTGCCGTCATCCGACGATTGCCCCGTCCCGGATTCGTCACCCTCGCAAGGCTGGTGGACCAGTAGGCGCCCGCGCCCGTCTCCATAGCAGGGCTCTGCGCCGATCCCTGTGGAGCCAAGGCATCGAGGAGTTGGCGCAAGGTTGAGTGATTTCGATCAAACACGATCCGCGCCGCGTCCTCCCGTTGCAGCCCCGCCGCCAGTTCCGCTGCCATGAGAGAGTTGATCAGCGTATCGAGGGGCGCATCTGCATGTGTCACCACCTCCGTCACCGCCAGACCTGAAAGCTCGCTGACCCGCTCGTAGATTGCTCGCTCCCAGGGCGCAAGGCTGTCTGCGATGTCGACACCATCAGCACCTCCGCCACCTCGGGTCAATTCCGCACACAGCGCCGTGCGATCGACATGGCCATCGTCGAGGCGCGGCAGGGGGCGTTGCCACACGTGCACCTGGGCGATGCGCTGGTAGGTGGGCAGATCACGGGCCACGGCATAGGTCCGCTGGTGGATCTGGTCGGTTACAGCAACGATGTCGAGATCGCGGGCGGCACGCGAGAGAACGGCGATGCCATGGACTTCCTCGCCAAGGGTCCGTGCCGAGGGCAGGCCGACGACGGCCAGTTCATCGACGTGTGGCAGGTCCGCATAGAGATCTTCGATCTCGGCTGGATAGACATTCTTGCCCGCGCCGGTAACGATCAGGTCGCGCTTGCGGCCCGTGATTGCCAGATAGCCATCGGCGTCGAGTCGACCGATGTCACCCGTGTGCAGCCAGCCATCACGCAGCACCCGTTCGGTCAACTCCGGGCGATCAAGGTACCCACGCATGACAGTGGGGCCACGAACCAGAATTTCGCCATCCTCTGCGTCGCCGGCGATGCGCACCTCGACACCGGGCAACGGCAAGCCGACGGTGCCACGACGGCAGCCACCACGAGGGTTGACGGTGACGATGGGTCCCGCCTCCGTCAGGCCGTAGCCGTCATGGATCGTCATCCCGGCACGCGTGTAGGCGTCGGCCAGATTGCCATCGAGAGGCGCACCACCGCTGACGATCAGGCGCAGTCGCCGCAGGATCTCCGCGTTCGGCCCCTCGGTCCCCCCGTCCAGTCGCACGACGCGATCCATGAGGATTTTCAGGATGCGGGGCACTGCCAGCAGCGCGGTGACGTTGCGATCTCGAATCGTCTCGAGGATCCGTCGACTGTTCAGCGGGGCAGCGAAGTACGTTGTCGAGGCCCCCGACCATAGTGTCAGCAGCAATCCACCGGTGAATTCGAGGCCGTGATGCAGGGGCAGCAACGACAGCAGGTGATCGTCGCTGTCGAGAGGCTGCACCTCGCTGAGTCCGAGCAGATCACTGACGAAGTTTCCGTGTGTCAGAATGACGCCACGCGGATCCACTCGGGCCCCCGAAGTGAAAATGATCGACGCCGCCATCTGACTGTTGATGTCCGGCTCTCGGTACGGTGCGAGACCGGCGGCGCCCTCCGTGCGCGACTCGCCGGTGGACCAATCGATGCACAACCCCTTCCAGGACCCGGCGGCGCACACCCGGTCGAGATGATCGGCGGGTGCAATCAGGCCAGCGGCGCTGGTGTAGACCAGAATCCGCGCGATCTCAGCGGCCGGAGTCTGGGGATCGAGGGGTACAGCCGTGCCACCCAGGAAGGACACAGCCATATACGTGATAACCCATTGCGGACCGCTGTCGCCCACAAGGACCACCCGATCTCCGGGCGCCAGGCCTAACATTTGCCAACGACCGGAACAGGCCTCCATCTGCTCCAGAAGTTGCGCGTACGTCAGACTCGACCACAGGCCTTCCCGTTGCATCTCGCAGGCGACCGCCTCCGGATACCGGGCACAGGCGGAGCGTACGAGGTCGGGGATGGTCTGCACTTCGTCCTCGTCCTGCAGGCGCAACTCCTCCACACCCGGCTCTTCGGGCGCTTCAGGCAGGACCGCGTCGGCGGAAAATTCATCCCGCAGGACGTGCCGGCGCATGCCAGGCAGATGAATGTCCTCGATGTAGCTGGGCCAGTCGATGCGCAAGACATCGAGGCTGAAAATGTCACGCTCGTCGGTTGGCAGCGACTCCCACAGGGCGCGCGTGCGACCGGTCTGAAACTGGCAGTCAAGGTGTGTATAGGGGCTGTAGATATCGATGTAGTAAAGCACCCGCTGCAGGCGTACACGCAGGGAGCGCAGCAATCGTTTCTGCCGCGGAGACGGCTTGCGTCCGGGCGTGTTGTTCAGCAGCCACTCGCGGGCGCGGATCGGATAGAGATGCCGCAAATGGAAAACGAGGCGGAAGGTGCGCAGGCTCGGATACTTCCATACTGGCAGCGTTGGGGGATCACTCCCCAGATCCGTCATCGGCGTACGACGATAGTGGGCCCGCACGCTGTCGAACAACTCGCCGATCCGAACCGGGTTTTCGCCGCCCGAAGCGATATGAAAGACCTCGACGCGTTCGGCATTTGCCTGCGTTGCCGCCGCCAGACAACCATTGACGACCATATCAACCGGAATGACATCGATGACGACATCAGGCCGAGCCGGGAAATCAGGAATGAGACCACGGCCATAGGCAGCCAGCAACGGGTCCATCACCTTGAGCCCGGTGATCCACCCCGGTTCGGGATCGGACAGGCTGCTCTCGATGATGCTTGGACGGACGATTACAAGGGGGACCTTGCCGCGGCGTATCGACAGCAATTGCTCCCCCATGGCCTTGGTGTATGTGTAGACGTCGGTCCACCCCCGGTCCTTGCCCCGACGCATGCCTTCCTCCACCAGGCGGCGCCCCACCCATTTCTGGCGTCGATCGGCGACGAGTCCTTCGAGACGTTTGCGTGTCATCCGGCGCCCGCCGGTGCGTGGGTACTGGCGCAGAATGTCACGCTTGAGCCCACGGACAAACGCCTCCGAGGAGGCTTCCTCACGAATCCTGGCGCAGAAGGCCTGGCAATCGGCGATCTCGACCTCCGGGTCGAAGCCGGCTTCGACCGGCGCACCACGGGCGGCGTCCATTACCTGCCGCATGTCGCGATCCATGGGCAACGCCTCGTCGGCAATCTTGCCGCTCCGCTGACCATTGACGTACGCCGTCGACACATGGACAAAATCGATGCGACGATCGGTTGCCTGTACCAACTCCAACAAAGCCTGCGGCCCACCGACGTTGGCCTGCACGGAGATATCGAGGGGTTCATCGAAGACGACGGTGGCGGCGCTGTTGAAGATTGTGTCGACTTCGGCGAGCAGCCGCTGCCGGTCCACCACTGACAGGCCAAGATCGGCGCGCCGCTCATCGATGGTCACCGGCACAACCTTGGCACGCAGTCGCTCCCAGCGCAGCGGATCGAGGCGCAGAGGCGTGAACAGGCTGGTCTCGTAGAGTTGTTCCAGGCGCTCGGCAGGTGCCACTTCACCACCGTCGGAGCGGCGACGAGGCCGGATCAGCACGTAAATTCGCTGCACTTCGTCACCGAGATCTGCCAGCACTTTGGCAATCAGCGCCGAACCGACAAAACCGGTACCTCCTGTGACCAACAGGACGCGGTCTTTGTAGTACTTGCGAATCATGAGCGGATTGGATGCAAAGTCGTGCCGGCCCCGGGCATGATGGCTGGCGCCATAAAAACGCCTAAGCTCAGTTGAAACTATGAGTTACGACAGGGTTAGTTGGCCCAGCAATATAGTGGACGGACCATTGTCTGACAAGATCTCAGCGGCCAGACTTCCGGCGAAATTCAGCCGCCATTCTCTTCGTCCGTCCCCGGACCCTCGTTCCCTGCCTCCGGGCAGGCACAGTCCTGAGATGCCACCGTGTCGACATCGCCGCCCGGGTGTTGCCGGGTGATGTACGGATGGCGGCTCGCCTTGCGTATGGACTGGCGCAATGCGTCTCGCTCGGTCTGTTGCCGACCCTTGTCGGTGCCTTCGGGAGTGCCCATGCCTGCCAAGGTAGGTCCCGATCGGGGCGGTGTCAGTTGCATCGACAGCGACGTATCTTGTGCTGGTGAACTCTCCCTGGACACTTATCGCCAATCCGCGTGCCGGCAGGGGCCGCTGCCTTCGGGTTGCTCAGGCCAGCGCCACCAGACTGCGACAGGCTGGCCAGGAGGTAATCGTCCGCCTGACAGAGTACCGCGGCCTTGGAACAGAGCTTGCCGCCGAGGCGGTGCGGGCCCGGCACAATGCCGTCATCGTTTGCGGCGGAGATGGCACGATCGCCGAAGTCCTGCCGTCCCTGGTCCATCAGCAGACCGCACTCGGACTGATCCCCCAGGGCACTGGCAATGATCTGGCGCGCGCGCTGAACATTCCACGCGCCCCTGTAGCAGCCGTACGGCTGCTGCAGGACGGCACGCCGATCACGATGGACCTGGGTCGGTGTGGTGACCGCTGGTTTGCCACGGTGGCCGCCTTCGGCTTCGATGCCCAGGTCAGTCAGATCATGGAACGGGGGGATGCCCCCCTGTCAGGTACTGCAGGATACCTGCTGGCGAGTCTGCGTCACCTGCGCACCTATGTCCCGCCGCGCGTCCATCTCAGTGGCGACTTCGGCGAAGTGCGACAGGAGGTCTTTCTTGCGGCGGTGGCCAACACGTGTTCCTATGGCGGCGGGCTGCGTATTGCCCCTGGTGCCCGCCCTGACGATGGCAGCTTCGAGGTCTGCCTGGTCGATGGCGGACTGTCGACGACGACACTGTTGTCACTCATACCACGCATCCTCTGGGGTGGGCACGTCAACCATCCTTCCGTGCGGATCCTGCGAACCCGGCGGATACACTTCGAGTCACTGGATGGACAGCATCTGCTGCACGCCGACGGCGAGCCCCTGGCAACAACACCGGCAACGCTGCAGATCGAGACTCGGGCCCTGCGTGTGATCCGGCCCACAGCGGCGGCCATCGTAAAGGCGTACGATGTCCTCCCCGCAGGCGCGGGATAGGCCCGGATGCGTAACAATTCTGGCGCATGTTCACTCCATGTATCATATTGGCGGCCCTTTCGGCAGACACGCCGACACTCAACCTGATGGCAAACCTGATCGGATCGCATGGCCACACGGGCGCAGAAAGTCCGCCTTGCCGTTTTCCTGGTATTCTCAGCGAGCGTATTGGGTGGATTCCTGTTGATCGTTGCCGGCGCTCAGCTGCTGCGCCAGCGCGTCGTTTACTACATCAGGTTTGAGGAGTCCGTCGGCGGCCTGACGCCTGGCGATCCGGTCAAATACCAGGGCGTCACAGTCGGTCGCGTGGAAGATGCGCGCGTCTCGACCCGTTCCATCGGCGACATTGTCGTGGAGATCTCGCTGGAGGCGCAGAAAGTACCCAACGCGATCCGCCAGGACACCAAGGCGCTGCTCTACAGCCAGGGTGTCACCGGTCTCAAGTACATCGAGTTACAGCCAGGAGATCAGGATTCCCCTGTTCTGGCCCACGGGGATACGTTGCCCGCCAAGGCGACATTTCTGTCCAGTCTTGAAGAACGCGCCGACGTTCTGACGGCTCGTATCGAGGGCCTGCTGATCAATTTGACAGCGATGACGGGCCCGGGCAACCAGCGCAAGATGAGCCGCCTGCTTGATGCAGGTACCGACTTGATGGAGAACACCTCGGCCCTCGTTGGCGACAACAGAGCCGACCTCGACAAGATCGTCACCAACCTGGCTTCCGTGACGCAGAATCTGGCGGCCACGACAAAAGCCATGCAGGCCACGATGGACTCCCTGCACTCGCTGGCCGCTTCCGCAGATACCCGCGATGCGCTGCGCGACCTGCGGCTGACGACGGCTGCCGTACGTCAGCAGTTCGAGGGTCCCCTGCCGGCACTGGTCACCAATCTCGACCGCATGACAGGACGTATCGACACAACGGCGCTACACATCGATCAGATCGTGCTGCAGGGCCGCAAGGACATACTCGATGCCATGGCGTCGCTGGAAGAGACCTTGTTGAACGTGCGCGAAACGACAGAGCTGATTCGCGAAAATCCATCCATTCTGATTCGCGGGAGAGCCGACCAGTGATCCGCTACGCCTGCAGCCGCGGAGCGTGGACGGCACTCATACTGCTGGCGCTGGCCGCATCGTGGGGATGCAGTCAGCTGCTCGGTGGTCGTGCCCAAATTCGTGACCGGCGCAAGTTCATCATCGAAGCTCAGCCCGCCAGACTGAACCTGGCCAATTCTGAGCGACCCTACCAGTTGCGCGTGCAGATCGATCGTTTCTCGGTGTCCAGTCTCTATAACCGCGATCAGATCATCTTTCGCCTGACACCGGAAGAGATCGACGACGACCGCTTCAATCAGTGGGCCGTACGCCCGGGGGACATGATCACCTCTGCCGTCGCCGACTACCTGCGGCGCGCCGGGCTGTTCACCGACGTACGGGAGAGTTTCCTCAACTCAACCCCTGACTTCACCCTTACAGGGACCATCAACGCGATCGAGCGCTACGACAGCGGCGACCGATGGTTCGGGCGGCTCGACATCACCATGCAACTGGTGGATCGGCAGAATCAGATCTTCTGGCAGTACCGGTTCGACCCGGATGAGATCGAGGTCTACGACGCGGACATGGTCTTCACCGTCCAGGCCCTGCGAGAACTGTTGAGGCAGAACATGGAAAGTGCCATCAACGGCCTTGACCGCAGCCTGCTGTACCGCAAAGCAACCCTCGAGGGTCGAGACCTGTCCGGGTTGCTGGAGGGTGGTGATCTCCAAGAGTCAGCACAGGACACGACAAGTGTGCCGCAGGAAACGCCGGAGTACCGGCTGCTGCCCGGAAAACTGGTACCAAAGGATTGATGATGAGACGAACCTGTCTCCTGCTGATCGCGATTATGCTGCTCGCCTTTGTTGCAGCCAACGCGGATGAAAGCAGTTGGACCTCCCCCCCTGCCAATGCCCAGCTGCAGCGTGACCCGACTCTCATTCCCAAAGGCAAGGGTTTCCTCTTCGTTCCCTCCCTGAGCGTTCCACTCGGCAACGAGCCCAGCTATTTCGTCTACCTCGATGGCGAACGCATCGCGTCGGCACCGACAGGCCGCGGCGTCCTGCTCGACCCGGGAACGTACGACGTGCTCATCGGCTCGGGGGCCATTTCCCAATTGATCCGCAAAACGGTTCCGCTCCTCGAAGGGCAGACGACCCTCATGAAGCCGGACTGGGCAGCGCTCGTCATCGATGTCATCGACGCCTCGCGGACCTCCGTCAATGAGACGTACGAGATCCTCGATGCTGCCGATGGCGAGCCCTACGGTATCGGCTTCGGCATCGAGGAGGAGCGCGGTGAACGTGTGCGCACATGGCTGCTGCGGCCCGGTGTCTACCATGTGGTCCGGGTCGGAGAATCGGTTACCACGATCCGCAAGTTCAGTGTGCAACTATCCCCGGGAACCTTGACCCAGCGCAATCTCGTCGTTGACGGACCGACAGGTGATTTCATCGGTTTCTATCCGCGCCCCGTGCTGCAGACATCGCGCGCCGAACGCACGATGTCCACCGTCACGTCGCAGACCGAGTTGTCAGGGTCGGTGCAGTTCAACACCTCGCAACAGACGGCTGCCGGGAGGCCGACAAGCCTCAACCTCGCCGTGCAGATGTTCAACCGGACACGCTACAATACGGAACGTGATTTCGCCAGCATCCGTGTCATCCTCGAAGAGGGCGCGTCCAAGGTTGAGGGCGAGGATCTGAACAAGGGCGTGGATCGCGCCGAAGTTCGGGCTACCTATATATACCGCCTGTCACCGCGTATCGGCCCCTACGTGCGTGGTGTTGTCAGTTCTGTGGTATTCCCCACTGACACCCGTTTCAGCAACCCTCGGGACCTGATTCGCATCAGCCAGAGTGGTCATACCGACACCCTGCGAAGTCTGACCAAGTTCACCACGGCCCCGTCCCTGTCACCGGTTACGCTGCGCGAAGGGATCGGCATCAACTCCCAGTTGGTCCGCAGTTTCGGCATTAACATGGACCTGCGCCTCGGCATCGGCGCGCGCCAGGACCTGCGCACCGAGTTCTACCAGGTTGCGACCAACGCCGTGACAGGCAATCTCGAGGCGATGGAGACGGGCAGCACCTCAAGCACGGGCCTGGAAGCACTGCTGATCATGGATGCACGCCTGGCGCGCTACATCAACCTCGACTCCGAATTCGACATCCTCATTACTTCGCGCGACACGGGTGACTGGTTTTTCACCTGGGAGAACCGCATGCGCATCGCGCTGACGAGCTTCATCAACCTCGACATCGTCGCCGACCTGGAACGCGAGCAGACGCTGCGTCGCCTGCAGGGGCGTGAGCAACTGTTGCTGCGCTTCTCCCGTTTCTTCTGATCCGTCCGCTGCCAGCGTGGAACTGACCCCCGTAGATGCCTCCGGTCGCCTGCGGGTTTCGGGTGTCTGCACCGTGGCCACGGCACCGGCGTCGACGCTACGGGCGCGTCGGCTTCTGCGCGACAGTGGGCACGCACAGATCGTCGTGGATCTGTCCGGACTGACCTAACTGGATACCGTCGGCGCCGTCTGGCTGCGCCGACTGACGACTCTGGACCCGTCGCGTACAGGCGACGTCTCTCTGGTGGATCTTCCCGAAAGTCTGAGTGCTTTCGCCAGCACCGTAGAGGCCGCCGCCGCCCTGCCGCCCGTGGCTGCAGACGCCGATCCGGGATTCCTCGACCGCATTGGCGAACGTGCCTATGCGGACGTGAGTGCCATCATGTCTTTCCTTTACCTGGCTTCGGATCTGACGTGGGCATCGGTGGTGGCTCTGGTACGCCGTCGCGGCATCCGGCCGGGCACGTTCATCGAGCAGGCAACGCTGGTTGGCGCCGATGGTGTCGCCATCGTCGCCGTGATCATGTTCCTCATCGGTGGCGTTTCAACCCTGCAGGCAGCAGCACAGTTGCGCCAGTTTGGCGCCAACGTTCTCGTCGCTGACCTGCTGGCCATTGGCATCACGCGCGAGCTTGGCCCACTGATGGCGGCGATCATGGTCGCCGGTCGCTCGGGCTCCTCCTTTGCCGCCGAAATCTCGACCATGAAGTTCACGGAGGAACTGGATGCACTGCGCACGATGGCCCTCAACCCGCTGCACTTTGTGGCGGTGCCCAAAATGTGGGCGATGCTGCTCACCGTTCCCCTGCTGACAGTCATGGCCAATTTCGTCGGCCTCGCCGGCGGCACGGTGACCGGCGTGCTGTCGCTCGACATTTCACCAGCGACGTTCATCAACCGGGTACAGAACGCCCTGCTGCTGAAGGACATCCTGACAGGCCTGGTGAAGTCCTTCTCCTTTGCCTGGATCATCACCATCGTCTCCGTCCACCGAGGCTTGCAGTTCCGCGGCGGCGCTGCCGGTGTCGGTCGGGCAACAACAGCAGCTGTGGTCTCGGCCATTTTTGCCATCATTGTCCTGGATCTGGTCTGGGGACTGTTGTTTTACCTGCGATGACTGCTCCCGCCACGACGGATAAGGTTGTTGAGGTCCGCGATCTCCAGGTCGCCTATGCCGAGGATGCGCCTCTGGTTCTCGATGGTGTCACGCTGGCTGTGGATCGCGGCGACGTAACCTGCATTGTCGGCGGCTCCGGCTGCGGCAAGAGCACGCTGCTCAAAGCGATCATTGGCCTGGTGCCGCCGCGTGCGGGAG
>CALFPI010000227.1 GCA_937919035.1 uncultured Gemmatimonadaceae bacterium | reverse complement strand
CGGCCATGGTGGCGAGCAGGCAGGTGACAAACAGGAGTCGACGGAACAGCATCAGCGCAGGCTTCTCTGCAGGGAGCCGGAGCGGGCGGAGCTAACCACCAGATCGCCATCGCCCCGATCCGGGCGGCCCAGAGCCCGGCTCAGATGTGTGAGCAGCAACCAGCCAATGGAAATCCAGAAGATCTTGCGCATGCGCTTGACGATACCCAGGGACAAGCCCACCGCCGGATCGAGACCCAGAGTCATGAACAGGAAGACCTGTCCACCCTCGAGAACGCCGATATTGGAGGGCATAAAAAAGAACAGGCTGTTGATGATGACCGTCAGCGATGTCAGCAGGAAAGCGATATCGAAATCGACGCTCTGCCCGAGACCGCGCAGAATGATCCACGTCTCGCAGGCGCCAAGCATCCAGCCGCAGGCATGAAAGAAGAGCACGAGGGCGAAGCGCGCCTTGTTCTGTCGATAGAAGGATGAAATGTTGTCGTCGATGCGTACAGCCTTGGTGACCCGTCGCTCGATGAAAGCCATGCGGATGCCGAGGCGGCGAACGAACCCCAGAAGTGATGAGAACATGTGCCGCTGCTGGCGCCAAAGGCCCAGCAACAGGAGTGCGGCGGCGCCGAACAGCAGTGCCAGGCCGACCTGCACAGGCATTGGCGCCGACTGCGGCAGGTCCCAGTTCAGGATCACCAGGCTCAGACCCAGGGCGGTGAAGACCAGGCCGGTGAATACCTGCGCCGTCTTGTTGATCACCACCGAAGCCAGACCGCGCGAGGTCGGCGACTGCTGACGCAACAGGTAGGCCTTTACTGGTTCGCCCCCGAGGTTGGCCAGCGGTGTCAGCTGATTGACCGCATCACCCGCCAGCTTCGACATGAACAGAGACACCAGCCGCGGCCGGAAAGCGTCGGCGGGAAAGGCGAAGCTCCAGGCGATGGTGTTGGTTACGTGCCAGCCCAGGGCCAGCAGCAGTACCAGCCCGAAGGACCAACCCATAACCGAGAGATTCTGCAGAATCTCTCCAAGGCCGAGTTTGCCCACGAGGAACCCGAGTAACAGCAACCCCAGGGCGGCCAGCAGCATGCGGATCGTTTTCATGCCTGCGACGTATTCTGCGCCATGGTGGTCACAGGCACGGGCTCGGTCCCACCCTGTGCCGCTTCACTGGCAACACGGCGGTGGTGTCCGGCCAGCATCTTGCGCTGCGACATGAGCACGGCGACGACGATGATGTGCAAGCCACCTACGGTGTAGGCATAGAGCAACTCAAAGGAGCCCAGCAGGCAGCATAGAAAGTGGGCAAAGGAGAAGAAGTCCCGCTTGGCGATGAAGGAGTACCGCTCCAGGATCCGATAGACACTGTTCTTTTCTGTGGCTGACACGTGGGTGTGAAAGCCTACCAGATAATTCTGCAGCGAACCGCTGCCGGTTTTCAGCGCGTAGTTGTACATGACACCCAGGGTGACAACCATTGCGCCGATGGCAGAAAAACCGAGATACAGGGCCCACGGCTTGTCCGGGTGCAGATACTGCACACCGAAGAGAAATGCCACATAAGTCGCCAGATAAGCAATGTTGTCTGTGATTGTATCGAACCAGGCACCGAACTTCGATTCACATAGTTTGACCCGCGCAATTTCGCCGTCGCAGCGATCGAGAACGGCCGCCATCTGCCAGAACAACCCCGCCAGGGCCAGGCGCCCGTACGGTTCCGGGTGCGACACGAGCCAGGCCGTCGTCAATCCTGTTGTCAGCACAAAAAGGACCGTCACCATGTGGGGTGAGATGCCGGTCTCAATCAGGACTTTGCTGATGGGTATCGAAATCCGCGCGTTGATATGCCTGGATACGGGGCCACTCGTCTTCTTGGTTACCTGGCCAAAGAGCATGGACTTCGCCTGACGAGCCGTAGGACCGTCCGTGACCCGTCGCCAGAGCCGCACGTCGCCGCTGATCGTCGCCGTGTCGGGCGCCGCGCGGTGCGAGGCGAAGAACGCCAGCGGCGCCTGGCAAGAGGCGATCAACTCTTGCGGGGCCAGGTCGCCGTCGCAGAGAAAGGCGCCGGTACTGACACTTTCGTCCCCCGCATGTGCGGTGGATGTAGCCAGCCCGTCCGTTGTTACTTGGATCCCATGGAAAGCAACAGTCTGATCCGGGGCGGGTGTCACCTGCACGAGCAGGCGTCTGCCGTTGTCCTGGCGGACAAAGGCGCTCAGAGAACTGTGATGGTGGACGTGATCACCGAGAAGGATGAGGACACGGTCGTCGGCAGCGAAGGTCATCTGCGCGGTCTGGCCCCATCGCACGAACTCCAGAGTCACATCGAGAGACCGGGTCAGACGTCCCAGTTTCGGCTCGACATCATCCGGCAGAGCGATCAGCAAACGCTCCACACCGGCCCGAACCATCGTGCGGATGTTGCGCTCCAGCGTCGTCAGCCCGCCGAATCGGCGGCGTGACACGTCGGCGACAGAGCTTCCAGCAAAGATCAACAGGCCGCCGGTCATGCGCGTTCGCGCTTCTGCATTTGACCGGGTTCGCGCTCAAATCGCTGGCGTGACTGCAGCACGGACTGCAGGTCCTGTGGTGTGTCGATATCAACCCATGGCAGGTTGCCGATGTCCTGACAGACCACGGAGATGCCAATGTCGGCCAGACGCTGAACACAATCCAGATAGAATCTGCCGAAGGCCTTTTCACTGCGAATGGCTTCTTCGAGAACCCGCTGGAGGGCGGCAGCGCCGTCACCCGTAAAGCGCATCATGCCGATCGAGGCGGCATCTGCCTGTCTCAGGGACAGTTTCTTGCCGATGCGGAGCAATTGGCCGCCCTTGAGGCGGACCTTCATATCGTCGTCACTGTAGGTCGGCTGACGTTGGACGAGGAGTCGGCATGCCGCTGGATGGGGTTCAAGGAGCAGCCGCGGGATGTCCGGATGGAACACGTTGTCACCATTGAGGAGGAGAAAATCACTCCCCATCTCGGCCCGCGCCGCCCACAGGCTGATAAGGTTGTCGGCGAGAGCAAAAAACGGGTTATAGACGACATGAACCGTCATGTCGCCTACTTCGACTCGACAGACCTCTGCACGTACCGCATCAAGACCGAAGCCGGCGACGACCGTGACGTGGTCGACTCCCACTGCGGCAAGACGGAGGAGCTGATGCTCGAGAATGGAGTGCGCGCCGAGGCTCAGCAGACACTTGGGGCGCTCAGAAGTGTAGGGCCACAGGCGCCTGCCCCGTCCGGCGGCAAGAATGAGCGCATTCACTGCAGATTCATGGGCGCCTTCCGGCGCGGCGTTGCGCAGGTAAAAAAGTCGCGCGGGTAAGAAAAAATGCCTCCGCGCAGTCCCGCGGAGGCATCGCACCGGCTCTCAATACACCGGATTTGACGTCGACGAATGTAGCCATAAACATCCGTGTGGTCAACGACATACGGCTTTTTGTAGGGGTCCGTTGGCGACGGCACTTGCCGGCAGGAACACCGATCCCCACCGTATACCTGGCCCATACTCGAATCGTGGAGATAAGATGCGCGCTTTGATCCTCGCAGCCGGTGCCGGGACCCGGCTCCGGCATTTGACTCACCAGCGGCCGAAGTGCCTCGTACCGATCGCCGGCCGCGCACTGCTGGATCACCAACTGCAGGCCCTGCACGGCGCCGGAATCAAAGAGGTCGTTGTCGTCATCGGCTTCGAGGCCGAACAAGTCCGACGACACTGCGGAGATCAGGTTACGTACGTGGTCAACGAACAATGGGCGACGACGAACAGCATCTACTCCCTGTATAAGGCCGCGAGCTGGCTCGAAAGTGAGCCGACCCTGCTGTTCAACTGCGATATCCTTTTCGATCACCGGATCCTGCGACGCCTCGTCGATCGTCGGGGTTGCGCCATTGTCGTAGACTCCCAGGCCGACAGACTGGCAGGAGAGATGAATGTCCGCCTGGACGAGACCGGCGTCGTGCGAGCCATTGGCAAGCACCTCGACCCGGTCACGACCCACGCTGTGAGTGTGCAACTGGCTGCCTTCGACGCAGAAGGGACACGACGGGTGCGCGCGGAACTGGAACGTCTCGTGCATGATGACGTGAAAGACGCTTTTCCGACGTCGTCCTATGGCCCACTCATCGAAGCAGGGCAAATGACCGCCGTGGAAGCAGGGGATCTTCCCTGGGCAGAGATCGATTCGGTGGAGGACTACGAACAAGCCTCTGCCACGGTCGCCCCTCGTCTGCAGGACTGAACACCGGGCAAAGGTTGGTGTCAGCGCTGTGGCGGCGGGGGCAGGCTCTTGATGTAGGCGATGATGTCGCGGATCTGGTTCTTCGTCAACCGATCGGCACCGAAGAAGGGCATGAACAACTCGCCGTCGGGATCATACGCATTCGGGTCAAGGCCGGAGAGCGTCGATCCGAGGCCGTCCCCTTCGCGGATCTTTCTGGCGTAGGAGGCGGCGGGTTGATCCCGGGGGATGGGCGCAGACGCGATACCCGGGTTGCCATTGGGATGGCAGGTGTGGCACGCGGCAAAGAACAACTGGCGGCCGTTGATGCGGTCGCCGCCGTCGAAACCGCTGTACTCGCCGGTCTTGTCCGCCGCAGGGGCCAGGGCCAGTGGCGTCGGAATGGGTCGCTTGGTGATCCCTGCGAGATACGCCTGCAGGCCGAGCAGCTGCTGGGCCGTAAGCTTCTGCGGGTTGCGCATGAAATGCTCGACGCAGAATACAGCTGCATGGGAGATATCGCTGTAGCGATCCGGATCTTCCTCGTCCTGACCCCACCAGGTCTCGCGTGATGCGGCGTTGACCAGTGGATGGCCGGCGCGAATGAGGCCGTCACTCTGTCGACTCTCGTCGAAGTCGGCGTGGCACTGTATGCAGGCAAGGCCGTTGCTGCTCAGAGCGCTGCTGTGGAACATGAGACGGCCTTCCTGCATCGTGCCGCGCATGGCCATCTGCGCAGACACGCCCGTCTGGCACAGGAGGGCAAGAAGCACAGGGACCAGGGGGCGCCACAACATTCGATTGTTTCGCATGGATGCAAACATAACAAAAGGCGATCCAACAGGCTTGTTCGTATGCTGAACTCTGAGGACAGGATCGAGATCCGGGGTGCTTGTGAGCACAATCTCCGGAGCGTCGATGTCGATCTGCCACACGGGCAGATCATCGCCATCACCGGTGTCTCGGGCTCCGGCAAGTCGAGCCTTGCCTTCGACACAGTCTACGCTGAAGCCCGGCGCCGTTTCCTGCTCACCGCAGGTGGGAGGGCGGCGATCTTCGCCGATCACCTGCAACCGCCAAAGGTGGATCGCATGGATGGCCTGCGCCCGGCGCTGGCCATCGCCCAGGCGCGGCAACGACCGTCGTCGCGCTCCACTGCCGGTACCGTCACCGGGATCGCCGACTTTCTGCGGCTGCTCTTCGCCCGTGTCGGCCGCGCCCACTGCCTGCAGTGCGGCGATCCCGTCGAGGTCCACCGTCTGGAGGAGGTCTGCGAGCAGGCGGCGGGGTGCCCCGAGGGCACTCGCCTCGTCGTGCTGGCACCCCTGAAGAGACCAACCGACGGTGATGGCGCTCGAGCCCGCATGGATCATGTGGAACGTTCGGGGTTCCGCCGTCTGCGCATCGGTGGCGAGATCCATCTGCTGGAAGATGTCCACATCGATGCAATCATCGGTCACAGTCTCGAAGTCGTCGTCGATCGCGTCGTCGTCAGCGCCGCCTCGCGTCGCCGTCTCAAGGGCTCGCTACAGGCGGCGTCACAGGCCGGGGAAGGGGCGATTGTGCTTCTCAACCATGATACCGGGGTGGAACAGCGATTCAGCGTGCGCCCCGGGTGCGCCCGCTGTGGAGCGGGTTTCCCGGAAATCACGCCGGCATTGTTCAGCTTCAACAGTCCCACCGGCGCCTGTGATCAATGCCGCGGTACCGGCCTGTCCGCGGACATGGCCTTCGCTCGTCTTTTATCCCCTGGCGAGGCGCCGTCCCCCTCGTTGGCACCCCTCTGGGAACGCTTCGGCCACCATCGCTTTCACAAGGACCTCGAGGCCTTCTGCAGCCGCGCACGAGTCGACAGCAGTACCCCAATTTCAGAGTGGTCGCCGCAGGCCGTGCAGCAGCTATGGGAGGGTGAGAGTGAACTCAAGCGCGGTGCCTTTATCGGTCTGCGCCGCTGGCTGACAGGGCAGATGGGGCGCACGCAGGATCGGGCTGAGGCGGCCTGGCTCGAGGACCTGGCCGGCGAGGATGGGGGTGCTGTTTGCAGTGCCTGTGCCGGGCAGCGTCTGTCCCCGGCGGCCCTGGCTGTGGAGATCGACGGGGACAATATCGCGGCGCTGACGGGCTGCCCCGTGGCCGACGTCGTACAACGGATCCACTCGATGCGAGTGCCGAAAGAGGCTCGGGTGGTTGCCGACCATATTCTCCGTTCCGTTCGCGAGGCACTGTCGACACTTGTTGAACTGGGTCTCGGCTATCTGGCCCTTGATCGCCGGGCGCGCTCGCTGTCGGCGGGGGAACTGCAGCGACTGCATCTGGTTGCCGCCCTTGGATCGGGATTGTCTCAGGTGCTGTACGTGCTGGATGAGCCGAGTGCGGGGCTGCATACACGCGATACCGAGCGCCTTGGGTCGGCACTGCGACGATTGCGCGACGCCGGCAACACTGTGATTCTCGTCGAGCACGACCTCGACCTAATCGCCGCCGCCGAAGGGGTCATCGAGTTGGGTCCGGGAGCTGGTGTGGAGGGTGGACAGATGGTGGCCCAGGGAACACCCGGGAACATCGCCGCTGCCGACACCGCCACGGGGCGCGCCTTGGCGCGAAGAGGATCCTCCAATCGTTTCCGCGGGCGCACGCCAGGGGAAAAGGGTTGGCTGGAACTAAATGGGGCGCGTGGGCACAACCTGAGAGGCATTGATGTGGCGATCCCTCTCGGCTGTCTGGTGTGCGTGTCCGGCGTGTCCGGCTCGGGCAAGAGCAGCCTCGTTCACGACACCTTGTATCCCGTACTCTGCGATCGGCTGCAGCATGGTGAACGCAGGCCGCTCGGATTTTCCGAGATTCGCGGGGTTGAACATCTGCAGCGGGTCGTCGCCGTGGACCAGGCGCCGATCGGTCGCTCCGCTCGCTCCAATGCGGCGACGTATACCGGCCTGCTGGCGGTGTTACGCGATCTCTTTGTCGCCTTGCCTGAATCACGCCTGCGAGGGTATCGCCCAGGTCACTTCAGCTTCAACAGCCTCGGTGCCTGTCCCGCCTGTGCCGGCAGTGGCCTTGATTCGGCGGCAGATGGTTTCGACGATCTGTCGGCGCCTTGCCCGTCCTGTTCGGGCAGTCGCTATCGGCGCGAGGTTCTGGAGATCAATTTTCTCGATCATTCCATCGCCGATATCCTGCAGCGCAGCGTTGCAGAAGCCCTGGAGTTGTTCATCTATGTCCCTGACGCGGCTCAACGCCTGCGCCTGCTTGCCGAACTGGGACTGGGCTACCTGCGCCTCGGACAGCCCGCCAGCAGCCTGTCGGGTGGTGAGGCACAGCGAGTCAAACTTGCAGCGGAGTTGGGGCGTCCGGTGGGCGAACGAACGCTGTACATCCTGGACGAGCCCACATCCGGCCTGCACCATCAGGACGTGGCGTACCTCATCGACTTGCTCCAGCGTCTCGTCGATCGCGACAATACTGTGCTCGTCATCGAGCATGACCTGTCAGTGATCGCCTCTGCAGACCACGTCATCGACCTGGGACCCGATGCCGGACTCGCCGGTGGCGAGGTGGTTGTAGCCGGCACGCCGCAGGATGTGGCCGGGTGCGCCGGCTCGCACACGGGACGGTACCTGGCCGACTATCTGAGGATGGAAGAATGAAGAAGGAACTGCTGCAACGGGCGCAAGCCTTCATGGCGGCGACAGGTGTCGATGCATGGGTTGTGTGTGACTTCCGTGGCAACAACCCGGTGTTGGCGCCGATTCTCGGACGCCGATTGCACCTCACGCGTCGCGTCATACTGGTCGTGCCTGCCGGTGGTGCACCGACGTTGTTTGTACATGCGATCGAAGCCGGGCAGTTCGCCGCCGAGGGCGACGCGGTCCATCCGTACCGTACGCATGATGATCTCGTGGCGGCTTTGCGTCCTCTGCTCTGTGGACTGGACCGGGTCGCTCTCGAGTACTCGCCCGGGGGGCTGTTGCCCGCAGTGTCCTGGGTGGATGCGGGTACAGTCGATCTGTTGCGCGAACTGGGTCCCGGATCGCTGGAATCATCGGCGGATCTGCTGCAGGCGACACTCGCCGTCTGGGATGCGGCGGCACTGGCGGGCCACAACCAGGCATGTGTCGCCGTTGTTGCTGCCAAGGACGCCGCATTCGCCGCGATTCGTCAGGCCCTGGTCGAGGGTGTGGTCCTCACGGAGTACGACATTCAGTGCCTGATCGCCCGCCAGTTCGAGGCGGGTGGATTCGAGACCGATCACCCTGCCATCGTCGGCGTCAACGCCCACAGTGGGGACCCGCACTATGCGCCGGTCGCCGATCAGGCCGCGCCGATTCACCGTGGTGACTGGATCCTGATCGATCTGTGGGCGCGTCGACCGGGAGACGAACACGTCTTCGCCGACATCACCTGGGTTGCCGTGGCAGCAGCTGCGGCAACGCCTGAACAACAGCAAGTGTTTGACATCGTGCGCCGCGCCCGCGATCTCATAGTAGATCGACTGCAGGAAGCGTGGCGTCGCGGCCAATCATTGCGGGGGTGTGAACTGGACCGTCTTGGCCGCGATCTCATTGCCGGGGCCGGATACGGCGAGCGCTTTCTGCACCGCACCGGACACAGCCTGTCGCCTGGCCCCGCAGTGCACGGACTAGGTGCCAATCTGGATGATGTGGAGAGTCGCGACACCCGTGTCCTGCTGCCTGGTACCGGTTTTACCATTGAGCCGGGTATCTACCTGAATGATTTCGGTGTACGCCTGGAAATCGATGTCTATGTGGATCCCGAAGAGGGGCCCACGGTCACTACCCCCATACAGGACAACATCGTCCTGCTCGCGTGAAAAGAAAGAAGCCAGCGATGAGTCGTATCGCCTACCTGACAACGCCCCTCTACTATGTAAATGGCCTGCCGCACATGGGGCATGCCTACACGACCGTTGTCGCCGACGTGCTGGCCCGCTACCACAGGCTCGACGGCGACGACACCTATCTGTTGACGGGGACCGATGAGCATGGGGAGAAAATTTTCGCCGCCGCTGCTGCAGTGGGTCTCGGGCCGCAAGCCTACGCCGACGGCATCGCCGCAACCTTCGTCGAGGCGTGGAAGGAACTGCGCATCAGCAATGATGATTTCCTGCGTACGACCGAGGCCCGCCATATCTCCGTGGTGACCTCCGTACTGCAGCAGGTCTACGATCAGGGGGACATCTACTTCGACGAGTATGAAGGCTTGTACTGCGTCGGCTGCGAACGCTTTTTGACCGATCGCGAAATCGTTAACGGCAAGTGTCCCGATCACAGGACGGTCCCGGAGAAGCGCAAGGAGGGGAACTATTTCTTTCGCATGGACAAACATCGGGAGTGGCTCGCCGAGCACATTCGCACCAACCCCGGATTCATCCGCCCGGCACGCTACGCCAACGAGGTCCTGTCGATCCTTTCTGAGTCCATCGGTGACCTGTCCATGTCACGACCAAGGTCGCGCGTGCCCTGGGGGATCGGTCTGCCCTGGGATGACGATCATGTCACCTACGTCTGGTTTGATGCACTCATCAACTATGTGTCGGCTCTCGGGTATCCAGATGGCGAGTTGTTCGGTCGGTACTGGGCCCAGGCGCGGCACTTCATTGGCAAGGACATCCTCAAGACTCATGCCATCTTCTGGCCGACCATGTTGCGTGCCATGGGCGCCCCGCTCTACGCGGGGCTGAACGTGGGTGGCTTCCTGATGGGGTCTGACGGGCAGAAGATGAGCAAGAGTCTCGGCAATGTTGTGGATCCCTTCGAACTGTCGAAACGCTACTCCGCCGATGCGGTGCGTTACTATCTGGCCAAGGATGTGCCATACGGGCAGGACAGCGCTGTCAGTGAAAAGGCATTGGTTGAGCGCTACAATGCGGATCTGGCCAATGATCTGGGTAATCTGGCGTCGCGGGCCCGAGCCCTGTTGTTGCGCCATCTCGATGGCCGCCTGCCCGAGCCTGTGCAGACCGATGCCGATCAAGCTGTGATCGCCACAGGCACCGGTCTGGCGGCCCACGTGCGCGAGCAAGTCGGCACGCTGCGGTTGTCGGCGGCGCTGGAAGAGGTCATGCAGTTCGTGCGACAGTTGAATCGCTACTTCAACGACGAGCAGCCCTGGGTGCTGGCCAAGGACGAGGCGTCGAAGCCGCGCCTTGGGACGGTGCTCTACAACTGTGTCGAGGGTCTGCGCATCACATCGATTCTGCTGGAACCGGCGCTGCC
>CALFPI010000226.1 GCA_937919035.1 uncultured Gemmatimonadaceae bacterium | reverse complement strand
CGACCGCGAATCGGGGGTCTGGGACAGCTATGGCTGCCCCCCCGGGTCGTTGCTGATCTTCTCCGAGGCGGTGCGGCATTCCTCCTGTCCCTGGGAACACGACACTCCGCGCATGGCCCTGTTCTTCGCCTACAATCACATCAACGTCCGGCATCACAAACCCAACTTCACCGATGCAATGCTCGCGTCGTTGACCCCCGAGCGGCGGCGATTCTTCAACGAAGTTTATCACCCGCAGTTCGACCGTTGGCCGTAACCGCAGGTCTGTAGCGGGTCAGATGCTGTCGATGGCGAAGTCGTAGAAGCGGTTGGTGCCTTCGCAGGCCGTCAATCCTGCGACACAGGGTGGCTTGCGCCCGGGCTCCGGGTGATCGCCAATATGGGATCCATCCAGAAAGATGCCGAAGGTGCCGGCTCGCCAGGCCAGCGACAGTCGGTACCGCCGTTGGGCCTGCACGACGAATCGCCACTTCGCTGCCAGCGTCCACGCCGGGGTCCCGTCGGCAAAGGTGTGGTGCCAGAGATTGATGCCTTCGTCAAAGAGCACGAGTTCGTGGTGCTCGCCATAGGCCCACTTGTTGTCTGGCAATGGCGCCGGGGGCTGGCCGACGACGAGGAGGGGCGCCATGCGCTCATCGAATGACATCGTTGCGTGCACGATAAAGTCGCCCGCCAGCATGGCGCGATGGATCATGCTCGTATATGTGCCGCCCGCTTCGGTCTCGGGGCCGTCATTGCGGATGTGATCGGTCTCCTGTCGCCAGTGATTGGCACGGTCCCAGCGTGGACTCTGCACCATCCGCCAGTCGGTCACGCGCCACTGATCCGGGCCAAAGGAGCAGGCAAAGATCGTTTTCTTCATTCGTTCTCCTTCCTGTTGCAGCAACAGGACGTAACGGTAGATTCGCCCATCATGATACGATCACACCTGACTGGCTGGCTCCTTGGTCTCGTTCTGCTCGCGGCGCCGACGGGCGCCACCGAGCCCGCTGTGGTGTTGTTTTTCGGTGACAGCCTGACGGCAGGTTATGGCGTGGCCAAGGAGAATGGCTTCCCGGCGCGTGTGCAGGTTCTTGCCGATTCGAGCGGCTGTGCCCTGCGTGTGGTCAATGCCGGCCTTGCCGGCGAGACCACGGCAGCCGGCCTGCGGCGCGTCGACTGGATCCTGCAGAAGCCGGTAGATGTCTTTGTCCTTGAGTTGGGTGGCAATGACGGCCTGCGTGGGGTGCCCCTGGCCGAGACGGAGCGCAACTTGCGGGGCATTATCGATCGGGTCCGGGCAAAGTCTCCACAGGCGCAACTTGTCCTCGTTGGTGTGCGCCTGCCGCCGAATCTGGGTGCCGAGTACACCGAGGGCTTCGCCGCGATTTTCCCGCGTCTTGCCAACGCCCGTCATGCCGTACTGATCCCGGACCTGTTGCAGGGCGTCGCCGGCGACCGGTCACTGATGCGCGCCGACGGCATTCACCCGAACGTCGCCGGGCACCGTCTGGTGGCGCAGACGGTATGGCGGCAACTGGAACCGTTGCTGTGTGCTGCGCCTGCAGATTCAGCCGGCGCGGCGCAGGACTTCGAGGGGCGGAACACGGGCCACGCCGCGGCTGCCGAAGAGCCCGACGAGAATGGTCAGTAAGGGCACCACAAGCAGCGCACCAGCCAGCCAGTCCCAGGCCGGCGCGAAGGTGACTTCGAAGACAAAACGCGCCAGGCCCCAGCCGCCACCGAGGGCCAGTAACAATCCCGTCAGCCCCGCCAACGTGCCGAGAGCGGCGTACTCCACCAGAAGCATTCTCTGCACCTGCTGTTGACTGGCACCCAGGGTGCGCAACAGAGCGCTCTCGCGAACGCGCTGGAAGCGACTGGCCGACACCGAAGCGATCAGTACGACAACCCCGGTGGCGACACTGAAAAGCGCCATGAAGCGGACAAGGGCGGCAACCCGGTCCAGAATGTCGTCTACCGTACGCAGAATCAGGTCGAGGTCGATGGCGGAGACATTCGGATATTTCTCCACCAGGCGGCGCTGTAATAGAGCGCGGGCCTCGGGACTGTCACCCCGGGTGACGAGCACGTGGAACTGTGGCGCTGCCTCCAGCACACCCGGCGAGAACACACAGAGAAAATTCGGCATGATCCGCTGCCAGTCGACAGACCGCAGGCTGCCGACGACGACGGTAAGGGGCATACCTTGCACGTCAAAGGTGAGCGAGTCGCCGACACTGACTCCCAATCGTTGGGCGACGCCGGCTTCGAGCGAGACGGCAGCCTGTACTGTGTCTCCGTGCCAGGTGCCACCCACGAGAGCTTCACTGTCGGCCAGTTCACTGCGGTAGGTCGAGCGGTATTCGCGGCGCAGGGCCCAGCCTCCCTGATCACCGAGGCTGTCGACGGGGACGCCGCCAATGGCGCCGATGTGCATGCTGACGACGGGAACCAGTTGCAGAACCGGCATCTCCATCTGCTGCACAAGTTGGCGGACGCCCTCGGTCTGGTCGGACTGTATGTCAAAGAGGACCACATTGGGCTGCGCCTCGCCGCCGAGCTGACTGATGTGGGCCAGAACTGAATTCTGCGCTGTATACAGGGTTGCCACGAGGAACGTGCCGAGCCCCAGGCTGACCATCAGCAACAAGGTCTGATTATGCGGTCGATAGAGATTGGCCAGACCCTGGCGCGTCACATACGAGAGCGAACGAGGGAAGAAGCGGCGCACGGATCCGCGCAGCAGGTGTGCCGACAGGGCCAGCAGCATGAGCGCCACGGCAGTACCGGCGGTGAAGAACAGGGCATGATCGGGACGCCCCGCCAGCAGACGGGCCAGCAGATAGGCGCCTCCGGCGGCCAGAACAACGACGAGTCCACGCCACACGCGGTCGCCGGCGCGCAGGCCGGACTCGTAGGAGGCACGGATCGCCAGCAGCGGGCTGGCGCTGCGAACGGCCAGCAACGGTCTGGCGGCAAACAGCAAGGCGATGCTCGTGCCGATGCTGATCCCCTCCAGGGCGGTGCCAAGGGAGGGTGACACTCGCACAGTACCCGGGAGAAAATCGGCGATCAGCGCCGGCAGCGTGAGCAGCACCGCAGCACCGGCGATGGCACCGGCTGTCGATCCGATCAGGCCCAGAACCCCGGCCTGCAGCAGATAGATCCGAAGCGCCTGTCCCCCTGTTGCGCCAAGGGAGCGCAGCACGGCGACACTCTCGAGCTTCTGCTCGACATAGGCGTGAATGGCGCTGGCAACACCCACTGCGCCCAGCAGCAGCGCAATAAACCCGCCGAGACCAAGGAATCGATCCAGGTTGCGTATCGTGCGCCCGAGGCGCTGCTGGCGGTCCCGGGCGGTGTCGACGTCGATGTCGGGATCGCTGCGGCTGAGGCGCTCCTTGATCCGTTCGGCCAGATCCTGCACGTCGCGGTCATCGTCGAAGCGAAACAACGCCTTGTACTCGATGCGGCTGCCGTACTGCACCAGTTCGGTCTGTGCCAGGTATTCGTACGGGATCAGCACGGGCGGGCGAACATCGGTGCGCACAGCCGTTTCCCCGGGGATGCCGAGGAGGCGACCGGCAATACGGAAGGTGACACGGCCCACCTTGATCGAGTCGCCGACTTCGGCCTCATACTGCAGCAGCAGGCCGTTGTCGACGAGGGCCTCGCGACCCTGACGGAAGCTCAGTGCTGCTGTCGGCGGATCGCTCCGCAATTCACCGTAGAATGGCCAGTTGCCACGAATGGCGCGCACCTCGGACAGTCTTGTGCCACCGGATTCAGGGAGCAGCACCATCGACAGTGTTTCGACCATGCGTGCCCGGCGACCACCGAGGGAGTCGAACAGGGCCTCTGCAGTTGCTGAAAAGGGCAGATCACTTTCAACTTCGAGGTCGGCGCCAAGCAATTCGGAGGCCTGCTGTGCGACGCCCTCCTCCATGGCGTGGCTCAGACCCCGCAGAGCCGTCAGGGCAGCAATGCCGATGGCGATGGCGCTGGTGTAGAGCAGCAGTCGCTGGCGGAAGCCGCGACTGTCCCGCCAGGCCATGCGCAGGACCCACATGTCAGTCGCGCTCCGCTGGAGCGGCCGTGTCTTCGACGACGGCACCTGCCCGTAGGCGGATCATGCGACCGCAGCGACCCGCCAGGTCGATGTCGTGGGTTACGAGTACGAGGGTGGTACCCGTTTCACGGTTCAGCTCAAAGAGCAGATCCTCAACGGCGGCGCCTGTATCGGCGTCGAGGTTGCCTGTGGGCTCGTCGGCGAAAAGGATCTTGGGGCGATGAATGAAGGCCCGTGCCAGACCGACCCGCTGTTGCTCACCACCGGAAAGCTGCACGGGGTAATGATCAAGGCGGTCGCCGAGGCCGACTCGATCCAGCAGTTCGGCGGCCCGTTCCCGGGCACCGGACTCGCCGCGCAGTTCCAGCGGTACTGCGACGTTTTCGACGGCGCTCAGCGTTGGAATCAGCTGGAAATTCTGGAATACAAAGCCCACCAGTTCGCGGCGCAGCAGCGCCCGCTCGTCCTCACTGAGATGCTCCAGGGGCCGACCGTCGAGGATGACGGTGCCGGCACTGGTTCGATCGAGACCGGCGCAGAGGCCCAGCAATGTCGTCTTGCCACTGCCCGAGGGGCCGACGATGGCACTGGTGGTGCCGGCGGCAATGCGAAATGTCACGCTCTGCAGCACCGTCAGATCACGATCGCCGCTGCGATAGGTGCGCGTCAGGTCGCGGACATCGAGTACATCCGTCATCGCTGTCCCTGACTCTGCAGCAGTCGGAGCAGACGATCCGGCCGCCTGGTGATGATGGCCTGCACATGTAGTTGCATGAGGCGTTTCATGCTTTGCTCCTCATCGATGGTCCATACCTGCACGGGCAGTCCACGTCCCTGGCTGACGTTGACGAAGCGCTCGTCGACGATGGTCAACGGGCCCAGGGTCTCCGGGATCTGCAGGGCTTCGAAAGCCGGTCTGGCGAACAGATCCAGACGCAGCAGGTGCAGGATCCAGTACGACGTGGCTTCTGCAGAAGATGCGGATGTGGCAACCTTTGGACAGGCCTGGCGGAAAGCGGCG
>CALFPI010000225.1 GCA_937919035.1 uncultured Gemmatimonadaceae bacterium | reverse complement strand
GTCCAGCTGTCCTGATTTAACAAAGAGGGCCTGCGCTACCTGCGCAGGCCCTCTTCTCGTTACGCCCACGAAGTGACCAATCATTCCAACCTGAGAAACTCCCATGGCCTCGACAGCCCCCCTGCGGGACGACCAATCCCTGACCGTGATGATCATAGAAGACGAGATGATTTTCGCGCTCGACCTTGAAAGCTGGTTGCGCAGTCCCTATCAGAACTGCGCTACAAGCCTGGCCTCTTCCGGCACCGAGGCACTGGCCATCGCCGCCATCGTACTCCCGGATATCGCTTTTGTCGATATCAACCTCGGCGGGAATCGGGATGGAATCGAGACCGCCCGTGAGCTTCACTCACGTTACGGAATATCCATCGTCTTCGTCACCGGAGAGGAACTGAGCGACGTCAGATCTCGAACCAAGGATCTTCCCGACGCCGGGGTCCTGACGAAGCCTGTGGACAAAGTCGATCTGGCCAGATACCTGGATGACGCACGTCATCGACTTCAAACCACGCGATTGGCTTCCCACCCGTCGGGGGGATTCGCCAAGATCCCGCTGTCGATCGCGTTACTGGGTTCCTATCCTGTGCAGGTTCACGAACATCTCACGCAAAGGGGACATACCGTATCGGCCGTGCAGGAAGGGGGCGGCGGGAGTGCCGGGTTCGACCTGGCTGGGGCGGATGTGCTGTTCATCAGCCTGCCGCCTGAAAATCTGCGACAGTCCCTGGCACAACTGCGCCGAGTTCACCAACACCATCCCGGCGTGCCGGTACTGGTCAGTTCCGCAGGACCGGCCTTGCCACTCTCGCAGGCGTCGCTGTGCGGGATCGATTCCTACTTGAGGACCCCGGTGGACCTGAACGAGTTGGATCTTGCCCTGCACCGCTTGGCCGACAGACAGGTCGCGGACTCCCTGGAGGACGCATCGGGCCTCTTCGGACGGGTAGGGTTTCGCGCTCTTGCCCGTCAGCAGCTCAACGCGGCACGTCGAACTGGAACACATCTGGCACTGCTGCGCGCCGACCTGAGCGATGCCGACGACCTGACGTCGATCGAAAGCACCTTCAGCAGACTCGGTCCCATAGTCCGTTCCACCTTTCGAGATGCCGACATCGCCGGGCGCCTGGACGGTAGCGATTGTGGGGTGCTGCTGCTCAACGCCTCAGAGCAGACAACGCCGATCGCCATGGCGCGTTTCCGCGAGAGCATCGCCGCCCTGCAGGCGCAAGTCGGTAGCCTTGGCCTGCAGCTGGGGCTGGGGCATTTCGATCCGGGTGCTCCGTGCTCGCTTGAGCAACTGGTGGCCCGGAGCGTAGCGCAGACGGAAGAACGTTTCTAGGGCTGGGAGGGGTCGACGTCGTCCGGGCGGATGCATGCCAATCGTACGGGCCGTGGCCGCCATGTTCCCTTTGTGCTGGCGCGACTTCTGCGTGAGGAAGTGGGTCTCGAACTGTTGCCGTGCCTCGCGATAGTCGTCGACATAGGCTGCCGATGGCACCACCAGGTGACTTTCGGTTTCGGTGTCGTGCGTGATCTCCTCGGGCAGGAGACCGAGGCCAATGCTGTCGCCTGGGCACAGGATTGTCATGCGCTCAGCCAGATTATTCAGCTCGCGAATGTTGCCGGGCCATCGATACCCTTTGAGAGCGGTCAGGACCTCGGGGACGATCTGCGTGGCTCTCCACCATCGTTTTGAAGAGGCCACTGATATCCTCTGACCGTTTGTTCAGCGTCGGGAGGTGCAGGCGGAAGACGTTGAGCCGATAATAGAAATCCTCACGGAGCTCACCCCTGGCCAGAAGTTCCTGCAGATCCCGGTTGGTGGCTGCCAGGACACGAACGTCGGATGTGCGTGGTTCGGTCTCGCCGACGCGCATGAATTCCTTTTCCTGCAGAAAGCGCAACAGTTTCACCTGGATTTCGTGCGTCGCCTCAGCCATCTCGTCGAGAAAAAGTGTGCCGCCATCTGCGGCCTCGAGGTAGCCCTTGCGAGCCTTGTCAGCTCCGGTGAAGGCACCCTTGGCATGGCCGAACAACTCACTTTCAAGCAGGTGGGAGGACAGGGACGAACAGTTGACGGTGACGAAGGCCCGATCGGCACGACTGCTCAGTTGCTGGATATGTCGGGCCAACACTTCCTTGCCCGTGCCATTTTCGCCGGTGATGAGCACCGTCGCATCCGTTATCGCGACTCTCCCTGCCTGTTGCAGAATGCCCCGCATGGCGGCGCTTTCGGTCTCGAACCTGGAGGTCCCACGGGCATGCAGAACCCCGGATTCGAGGGCCTCGTTTCGGGTCACAAGGGACTTGCGTTCAAGCACCCGTTTTAGCAGATGTCTCAACAGTTCCAAATTGACTGGCTTCGTCAGGAAATCGAAGGCGCCCGCCTTCAAAGAGGAGAGGGCGTCCTGAGCCTCGCAGAACAGCCTGTGCCGTCGTTAAGTATTTAGGGCGTTCAGTGGCGTATGAGTGATGGAGAGATCGAGGAGGCTGGAGCAACACGACATCTCCTTGTGGCACTTCTGCGAAGTATGTTTTACAGAAAGAAGGCTTTCCAGCGTCTCGCCGCCGATCACCGGAAGGGGTTCGGTTTGTTTGCCTCCGTATGGCGACCGTTCGGATGGCTTCTGAAGTGGCTGAGCATAGGGCTCGTTGTGGGGGTTCTGTCCTATAATGGATTTGACGTCTTGGCATCGACGCTGGCTTTCTCAGCCTTCCTCCACACAATCTACCAGCGCCACGAACAGATTTTGGCTTGGGAACGACACCAGAATGCGATTGGGATTCTTGAGAACACAGTCGCCGAGATCGACAACGACACGGTTTTTGACGAGCGGGAGACTGTCAGTAGGCTGCGTTCGCTGGATCCGGATGTCATTGTCCCCACAATCGCCTTTCGTCTCCTCGCAGCAATTGCAGATCCTTCACGAACGAAAACATAGCGGTCATTGAAACGTCACTGCCCGCCATACCCCTCCATGTGTTGGGGCTGGCGGAGTCATGCACAGGGCGTGTCAGGGCGCGGGCTCAGAGGCGGCGCTGGAGCCGGGTGGACGGCAGTGTGTGCTGAGGGTGACGGTGGTGGGTGGTGGAGGCGACATAGAGGTCAGGATCTCGAAGGTCGGATCCAGACATTCGAAATCCATCTGTACCCCTATTGTACCCCCGACCACTTTTGCCAACATGCAAACAAGGGGTCACCCCCACTGGACGTAACCCCTTGTTTTTATTGGTACCGGAGGCGGGGCTTGAACCCGCACGGGGCTTGCGCCCCAACGGATTTTAAGTCCGTTTGACGGCAAGATCTAAACCCCTTTGTACATTGACCTTACTGCGCTCTAACATGTTGTGCATACGGGACTTAATTTCGCAATACGCTGCATAGTGATGCAACACCCGACAACGATGGAGGCACATTATTTAGGCTAAATTTAGGCTAAACCTGCTTGATTCGGACCCAACGGACTACTATTCTAATGGGGCAGATTGGTTCACAGAGCGTCCACAGGGAGCCCCCATATGGCCCGCCCGCCAGCAAACCCCATAGCCTTTGGCAGTCTTCGCGATCAGAATGGATGGTGG
>CALFPI010000224.1 GCA_937919035.1 uncultured Gemmatimonadaceae bacterium | reverse complement strand
CAACACGTTGCAGGCCGACACGTTGCGGTCCTACGCCACCTTGCACTCCATCGGTTTCGAGTGGGACGTGCATGGTGACGCCAACCATAACGCGACCTGCACCGTGCGTTATCGCCCCATAGGCTCGCCGGCATGGCACAACGCTCTCAACCTGATGCGCGTCGACTACGATGGCTACTATGCCGATACGAAGGCGGACCGCGCCTACAACATGCTTGCTGGTAGCCTGTTCTTCCTCGATCCGGGGACGACATACGAGGTCGAACTCGCCCTCGACGACGCGGACGGGGGTGGGCAGCAGCGACAGGTGGAGATCTCCACCTGTCCTTTGCCGATAGCGCCACGTGGTCCGCTCCTTTACGTGCACGCCGGCCCTGCCGAGGGGAACGGCACGCGGGATCAGCCGCTGACGCTGGCTGCCGCCCTGGCGCAGGAGCATCCCGGCACGACCTACTGTCTCCTGCCTGGCCAGTACGGCCAGGCTCTTATTGATCACTCCGGCACGCCGCAGGCACCCATCGCCTGGCTCGGTCCTGCGGCGGCACGGGACGCCGGCTACGAGGCCCCCGAGGGAGTCGCCGTTTTCGAGCGGCTCGAGGTTGCCGCCAGCCATGTGTGGATCGAAGGAATGGTCTTTGCCCGGGGACAGGCCTGGCCCGACAGCGTCACCCGCGGCGGGTTACGTGGTGTATCCCGGGATACGGGCGCCGCTGTCGGAGTCGTGGTGCGGGGCAATCGCTTCAACGACTATGCCTACTCGATCTGGTTGCATCCCGACAATCGTGCCTGGGTGATCAGCGACAACAGGATCGTCGGCCGCAAGGACATCGAGCAGGACGGCAGCGCCGGCTATTCGGGAGAGGGCATCGAACTGCAGCACTCCTCCGATCACACCGTCGCCTACAACTCGATTTCGCAGGTGGCCGATGGCATCTCCTATGCCCAACGCAATGTCGACATCTTCGGCAATGACATCTTCGATACGTCGGACGATGGCATCGAGCCGGATTACGGCTACGCCAACATCCGCATATGGGGCAACCGTATCGCCAATGTGCAAAATCATGCGTTCAGTTTCCAGGGCATGTACTGCGGTCCGTGGTACTTCATCCGCAATCAGGTGACCACCGCACGTGGGGCCCTGTTCAAGTTCCGCACCGCCGACCGGCTGGTGTTGGTTAACAATACACTCGTGGCACCCACCTTCGGGCGTGACGTCATGCATCACCTGCTGCATGGGCTGGTGCGCAACAACCTGTTCATCGCCGATGGGATCGACGTGCGCGAGCCCTGGCGGGCGCGTCGCAAGTATGTCGGCGACGGCAAAGAGCGCAACTACTACACGCCCGACCTGACGAGTCCGGACTGGCGCACGGACTGGGACTACAGCGGCTACGATATGCTTCGATCAGATGGTGTGGCAGGTGTCTTTCACTGGTTCGACGAAAGCTTTGCAGGGATTGAGGATCTCGCTGTCGCTGCCGGAATCGAGGCCCACGGACGCCGCGTCAAACGTGAGGATGTGTTTGCTGACTATCAGTCACCCACACATCCGGCACGTCAACCTCGGCCCGTCCTGCGCTTGCGCTCCGGTGGTGCCGCCGTCGATGCGGGAGACCCCGTGGCGAACTTGACGGACGGATTCATCGGCGCAGCCCCTGATCTGGGTGCCTTTGAGCTGGGTGGTGCCCGTCCGCACTTCGGCCCGCGGGCTCCAGCACAGTGGCACCGGTGGCTTGCGCCCATGGCGCAGAATTGACCTGCGTGGCAAGGCTGCAGCTGAAGTTCCACGCGTCAGGCGCCACGTCCCCCCGGACCCGCGTCACCTTCGCGGCGCGAGGGGAACCACTGAACCGGGTTCAGGGCGCCCTGAGCCTCGGCCATGCGAAGATCACTCGAGGAAGATGACGATGACACTGCAACCCCATCCCCGTCTCTATGCTGGTCAGGCGCACATCGATCGCCTGCGCCGCATACCTCGATCCGCTCTGTTAAAGCAGGCGCGCCAGACCTTGCTCGATACGGTCGATGACTACCTGCCGTCACCGTGCTTCGAATGGAAGCTCAACACACACAATGCCCACCTTCTCAGAGCCCGGCGTATGCAGATACGGGTACTGAGCCTGCTCGTCGCCTGGCGCATGACGGCAGAGGAACGGTATCGTCAGGCCGCCGTCGACCACGTGCTCGAAATGGGCACGTGGCAATACTGGTCGTGGATCACCTGGCGGCAAGACAACGCCGATCCGTTGGCGATCTTCGATCTGTCCTATGGTGAGAACTCGGCGACCCTTGCCATCGCCTGGGATTGGCTTGTCGACACGCTGACACCCAATCAGCGGCGCGCCTTCATCAACATCGCCCGGAGCCGCTCCCTGCGGCCCTTCCTTGCCCACACGGGCCGCAAAGATGCCGCCCACTGGTTCGGCCGTCCCGACTCCAATTGGAACACCGTCTGCGCCGGTGGGGCCGGCATGCTGGCTCTGTCCATGTATGAGGAACTCGGCGAAGCCCGCCGGGCACTGCCGCGCGTCGAGCGATCCTTCATTCCCTACATGAAGGAACTCCGCGCCACGGATGGTGGCTGGACCGAAGGCATCGGCTACTGGAACTACGGCATGCGCTATGCCTTCATGTACCTGCTCAGCCACGAACAGGCCACCGGCAGGCACCATCCCCTGCTGCGGCAGAAAGCGACAGGACAGACGCTGGACTTCCCTCTCGATCTGGCGCCCCACGGCATCTCCTGTGGTTTCGGCGACGCCAACAACTGGAAACCGATGCCCTTCCATTACGCGGCGGCTGTGCAACTGGGGCGTGACGACCTGATTGCGCGACTCGACGCACTGCTTGCGGCTCGCGGGGTTCGTGACAGCGGCTGGCCGGATGTGGCGGAACTGCTCCTCTTCCACCCACGCCGGACAAACAAAGCCGGCAAACCGCAGAAACCGGCGCGCAAGCTCTATCGCGGCATGGACTGGGGCGTACTGGCCGACCGGCTGCCGAATCCGCGGATCTACGCCTCGATTCGTGGCGGCACAACCGAGGTCCCCCACGGGCACCGTGACCTGCTCAGCTTCTGGGGTGTCGTCGGTGACGAAGCCATGATCGAGAACCTG
>CALFPI010000223.1 GCA_937919035.1 uncultured Gemmatimonadaceae bacterium | reverse complement strand
TCAATATGCAACGATTGGAGCCTGTGCTGTTTCAACTAAGATCGGGACAATGCCGGCCTCATTACCGTGCTGCTCGCTCGTGCTTTTGGCTGGCCTCGCCGCGTCGCCTTCGTGTCCGGCTTTCTCTTCATCATCAGCGTGGCGCCCTTCAAGGCTGTCCATCATGTCGCCGCTCTTGAATATCTCCTGGCTGCGGGGTTCTCGGGATTGGGGCTTGTCCATCTGCTTGCGGGTCTGCGAACGAACAAGATCTGGCGCTTCGCTCTGTTCACCCTGTTGATGTTGGCGTCAGTGGCAAGCCATGTGGCGTCGGTCGCTCTGATTCCGGTTTGTGGCCTCGTCGTTTGGGTCCGTTGGCACGATGTTCGAAGGTGGGTGATGCACATGGGTCCACTGGTTGTTCTGGCTGGGGTCATGGTGACCACTGTGTTGGTAGCGGCAACCGGGAATGACATTCCCACAACGACTGGGAGATCTGCGTGGAGGATGTTGGATGAGGGCATTCTCAGCACAGGTTTTGTGACAATACGGATGTACACATGGTTTGTTTCTCAGCTGTTCACGCATGGGTTCGCAATGCCAATGGCACCATACACCGTGACCTGGTGGCAGTCGCTAATTGGAGGCACCCTTGCAGGCGTGGGTGTCTCGTATGCAGCTCATCGGATTCGTTCCCCTGAGGCGATTGCCATCCTATGCTGTCTGGCCGTCCTTGCGCCCTTCTCAATGCAAGCCGAGGCGACGATTGTTGCTTTTCCCGGACCGTCGCGATACCTGTATCTCGCGACAATGGGATTTTGCCTGTTGGTCGCTTCGCTACTGGCTCGGCTCGGCACCCACTCATCCACATCCGCAGTGGTGTTGACCGGCGCTCTCGTCGTCAGCAGCGGATTCGCACAGCAAGAGGCGATTTCCTTGTCGCAGTTCACCGCCGGACGTGCTGCGACTATCCGGGGACAACTCGAAGACAGCGTACGGCTGCTGTCGTGTTCGATGGTGGCTGGCCGGGGCGTTCTACCTATGAATCAAGCCTATGGCCTGCTGCTTTCATCGCAGGCTGAACTCGACCCAGAGCAAGCACGTGTCTCCGCAGATTCCCTTCTCTTGCTGGACCCGGACAACGCCTTTCTTTCCTTCGTGAGTCGGCTCCTTGTTTCAGTAACTGTGAACGCAAACGAGGACACGTCGCTGGCTGCCGACCTGCAACGGCTCAGACGCCCCGAACTATCCGCCCCACTTTTGACTGCCCTTGCCCGACATCAGACTGGAAGAGGCGGATACGAGTCTGCTCTTGGAAACGCCTCGCTTGCTCTTGCGCAAGATCCGCAACTTCTGAAGGCCCGTTACCTGAGAGGCGGGCTTCTGTTGACGTTCCGTGACTTGCGCGGGTTGGACGACTATGTCGCGGGCGGCCAGTCCGAATTGGCTGGAGGCCGCCCTGCCTCCATGGTGGTGTCGCGATTCAGGCCCGTTGTCGAGGCGCTCAGACTAAGCGGGAGGGCACCAGAGGCACTCAACTACCTCGTGACGAGAGATTCGACGCCAGCCAGTGAGAGCGCGGCGATCCTCCAAGGGCTTCTGAACAGGGCATCGTTGGAGCAATGACCATGTAACCGGACGCGAGGCAGTCGCCTCCTTGCGGCAGGGGATTTGTGTGGGGGTATCTTGGACGACCCATCGGGCCGCCGCTTCGGTTCGCAATACAAACCGGGCCGACGATAGCGCCGCGCAGGAAAGCCCCCCCACCTTGATAGATGACCCTCCAACAGAACGAGAAAAGCCGCCTACGTTAACCTGGAAAACAGGTGACGTAAGCGACTTTATCTACTGATCTTTATGTTGATGGTGCGGGAACGGGGACTCGAACCCCGACGCCCGAAGGCACTGCCCCCTCAAGACAGCGTGTCTACCAATTCCACCACTCCCGCACTACACTAGAGGTCCTGCAGATATCTGTTACTGCGGTATGGCCGACGCCGGCTCGTCCGCATCAGCAGCGTTCTCTGGCGCTGCATCAAACGGCGCTGCAAAGGGAGCGCCCTGGGTCTCAAGGATTCTCTCGGTTGCTGACGTCGGCACGGCGGTATCGTCGTCGTAGAGTACGGCCAGGAGCAGGCAGATGACGAGGAAACTGCTGGCCAGATAGGTCGTAACCTTTGACAGGAATGTTGTCGCCGCGCGGCCACCCAGCATGGAGGACGAACTTCCGCCGCCGACAGCGGCTGCCAACCCACCGCCTTTGCCGGACTGCATCAGCACGGCAAGAATGAGCAGGACACAGACGATGACATGAATAACGGTCAGCAGTGCAGTCATATCTCTTGATTCCGGATATCAGCCGGCGACATCACGCGCGGCATTTGCGATGGCAGCAAAATCTGCTGCCTTGAGGGAAGCTCCCCCGATCAGCCCACCATCGATGTCAATCTGACGCATCAACTCGGCTGCGTTGTCAGGTTTCATACTACCACCATACTGAATGCGCACCCCATCTGCTGCCGCATCGCCGAAAGACTGTCGCAGGCGACCGCGGATGAGGCCGTGAACTTCCTGGGCCTGTTCCGGAGTGGCGGTGCGACCGGTGCCTATGGCCCATACAGGCTCGTAGGCGACGGAGACAGATGCGAGTTGCTCGGACGAAAGCCCTTGCAGCCCTCGATCCAGCTGCCCGAGCACTACATCTTTGACCCGCTCTGCGTCGCGTTCTTCAAGGGTCTCACCGATGCAGACGATCGGCCGCAGCCCCGCCGCGAGAGCCGCCTTGGTGCGTCGATTGACGCCCTCATCGGTCTCGCCAAAAAATAGGCGGCGCTCAGAATGGCCAAGTATAACCCACTGGCAACCAATGGTCAACAGCATGCCGGGCGCAACCTCACCGGTAAAGGCGCCGCTGTCCTCCCAGTGACAGTTCTGCGCCCCAAGGCCGACATCGCTGCCCTGCAGAGCGGCGGCGGCCGCTGACAGACTCGTATAGGGTGGACACACCACCACATCAACAGCCCCCGTCGCATCGGCAACCAACGGCAGCAACTGCGCCAGCAGAGCTGCCCCAGCATCGGGTGCAAGATTCATCTTCCAGTTACCAGCCATAACTGGTTGTCTATTTTCGTTAGTCATTTA
>CALFPI010000222.1 GCA_937919035.1 uncultured Gemmatimonadaceae bacterium | reverse complement strand
TGGAGACGTATATCGAGTCGCGCTTGATGCGCAAGAAGTAGTGTTTGGGCGCCATTTGGGCGCCATCACAGAAAAAAGGGGTTTACGAGATTCACTATGATCTCGTAACCCCTTGTTTTTATTGGAGCCACCCCGCGGAATCGAACCGCGGACCTACTCATTACGAGTGAGTTGCTCTACCAACTGAGCTAGGGTGGCTACAGAAACTTCTCAAACAACATAGATCTGATCAGGCAGAATGCGGACCCCCGCAACTCGATCAGCCGAACAGACGCAGCCGAACAGACTTGTCCAGCCACTTTATCAGGCAAATATATCTTGCCAATATATCAGGGGAATCCGGCCCGGTCAATCGCCGGACGTTCTGTCGGCAGCGCTCAGAGGAAACTGAAAAGTCGCGCGACCCGGTCCAGAAATCTGGGGCGACCCGGTCTGCCGGAGTCGTGCGTCGGCACCAATTCGGCAGCGCTTTCTGTGGCAAACCGCAGCAGGCCGATGCCGGTGGCGCAGGCCGGTCCGTGCAGCGCGTCCGCAGCAATCATCTCGCATGGCTCCCCGATGCGGACCGGCAGACCCAGAACGTCTTCGGCAAGGCGGTCAATGTTGCGCAACAGGGCGCCGCCGCCGGTGAAGACGACGCCTGCTGCCAGCAGATGCCCCTGACCACTGCGTTCGATCTCTCGTCCAACGAACTCGAATATCTCCTGCTGGCGGGCCTCGATGATGGCATCGAGTTGTTCGCGCAGGATCGTGTGGGAACGACCTGCCGTTGTGCGGAATGTAACAGCTTCATCGGCTTCGCTGGCGTCGGTACAGACGCCACCGTGCTCGCATTTGAGCTGCTCGGCTTCCCGTGGTGAGATGTTGAGCACCATGGACAAATCGCGCGTGATATCCTGGCCACCAAACGGAATCTCTGCCAGATGACGCAGCGAACCATGGTACAAGGCCAGGTCGCAGGTGCCGGCGCCGATATCGAGCAGTCCGACACCCATCTCACGTTCATCGATACTGAGTATGGCCGAAGCGTTGGCTACGGTTTCCACGAGGAAGCCGACGATCGTGACGCCCGCCTCTTCGGCGGCGCGACGCAGTGTCGTGCAAGCGTGCTCCGAGGCGGTGGCACTGAGGGTTTCGACCTCGAGCTTGTGGCCATGGAGCCACAGAGGATTCTGTACAGGTTCACCATCAACTGCATAGGATTGTACGAAGCGATGCAGGGCGACCGCTTGAGCGGGTGGTGCTGCCTGCTCAGCAGCTGCCAGAGCTCGTTGCACGTCGCGTTCGTCGATTGGTTCAGAGGAGCCGGAAATCGCCACGGCACTGCGGCTGCTGTGCGCCTGCACATCGTGTCCGGCAATGCCCGCATATGCGCCGGTAATCCGCAACCCCGCCGTCCGTTCTGCTTCTGCCACGGCATTGCGGATGGACTCGACAACTCGCGGCATATCGATCACGGCGCTGCGCCGAATCCCACGGCACGGGGAGATACCCATCCCGAGAATCTTGCAGTCACCACTGGGCTCGGCCTCACCGACCAGGCAGTGAACCTTGGAGGCGCCGATATCGAGAACGACGATAGGGGAAGATGAAGAAGACATGAGGCGTTTACCTGTCCTTTACGGATTTCGGCACAGTCCACCGCCCGAATGTGGCGGCAGGTTGTATCGTCTGGCGAACCTAGAGGACAGATCCAAGGTAGGACCGGGAAGAAGCAGGAGAGGGTGGCCGAGGCAGCGGGCGGAAAACCGGGGGGAGACCGCCAAAAAGTGCTGTTTTGAGCGCCTCTAAGGATACCGATCCGGGTCTCAGCGTGTCAAGTTAAATTGCACAAGATGAACAGGTTACGAGCTTTTTCTAGTGCGGACCACAAGGTATTGTGGTGTGTCTGCCTCTCAGGCCGGTTTGATCACAAGTCCTGCAGGGTCTGCAGGCGTTCGATGGTCTCATGCAGGCGCATCAGATCGACTGGTTTCTGAAAGAAATCACACGCTCCGTGCTGGAGCAGGCTGCGAGCCAGGTCCTCGGAGGCGTAACCGGAGGCAACTATGACCTGGATGCCGGGTTCGATCTCGTGGATGAGCCTCAGTGTTTCCGTGCCGTCCATTTGCGGCATGGAAATGTCGAGAAATACGGCATTGGGCAGGTGTTCCTTGACCCTGAGTAGGGCCTCCTGTCCGTTGCTTGCGGTGTGCACGGTGTAGCCAAGGCTGGTGAAGAACTCGTCGATGGTCGCGAGAAAGTCAGCTTCATCATCAACAAACAGCAGCGAGAACTGGTCTGGGCTGGTCATCTGGAAGTCGCGTCGTCGTCAGGGGATGACTGCAGCGGACAGGTTTTCACCCGAGTGAGGGGCCAATATACCGGTGCTTGTTACCCGGGTAAAGATCAAGATAGCTGTGGAGTCTGCCTAAAACATCCGATAACTTAGAGGCGCCTCCTCCATGGGGGCACTCCCGATTGAGATATCGGCACGGATCGGGTTCTTGCCAACTTTTCTCCAACTTCCTACCCCGTCGGGAGAGTTCTGGTGAACGAAAAGCAGTACCAGCTCGTCAAGGTGATCCAGAAGATCGAGTTGTTCCGCGACTTTGACGCTTCCGATGTGCAACGGCTGTTGAGGGTGTGCAAGTTCCGCAGTTATGCTCAAGGCGACCACATATACACCCAGGGCGAAGCCAGCGACGAGATGCTGATTCTGCTGAAAGGCAGTTTGCGGGTCGTCGGTGGCTCTGGCGAGGAGCTGGCCCGTATCCTGCCGGGCATGCCCATCGGCGAGATGGGACTGTTTACCGGGCAACCGCGGTCGGCTGATATCGTTTCAATGGACAACTCCACAGCCATCGTGCTGCGCGCTGTCGAACTCAAGGTCCTGCTGTCGGGTGCCATTGCTATGCACATCAAGGTGCTCAATAACGTCATCGCAATCCTGGCGCAGCGAGTGGCCGACACGAACCGGCTGTCGCAAACCCAGGTGCGACTGATAAAGCAACTGCAGTCGCAGACGCAGACGGATGGTAATGACGATGACAGCGATGATGATGACGATGAGTAGACGCACCTTCGAGGGGCGCCTGCAGATGCAGTTTGGGCCGTCAGTGGCGTCAGACTGCCAGCCGG
>CALFPI010000221.1 GCA_937919035.1 uncultured Gemmatimonadaceae bacterium | reverse complement strand
GTATGCGACCTACCTGCCGCAGATCGGCCGTCTCGATATCGAGCGCCTGCTCCGCGCTCTCTCCCTTTGAGGGGATCTTCATGCCCACCGAAACCCGCCGCCCGGAAGTCGTCGTTCAGTCGTTCCGCTCCGTTGTCACCGGCTACAAGGCGGTATTCTTCGACGCCTATGGTGTGCTGAAGAACCATCGTGGCGTCATCCCGGGGATCGAAAACACGTTCGCCTTTCTGCGGGACAACGGCATCAGCTTCTACATCGTCACCAACGATGCCTCGCGGTCGCCACTGAAGCTGGCATCGGCCTACATCGACGCCGGACTGAGGGAAATCACCGAAGAAAAGATCATCTCCTCCGGCATGCTCGCCCGTGAATTTCTGCACAACAAAGTGAAGTCCGGCCTGGTCGCCTATGTCGGCACAGCGGTCTCCGCGCATTACGTCGAGACCGCCGGACTGAAGACCATATCCATTGAGGATCTCGATCCGGAACAGGCCGACGACGTGACTGCGCTGGTCTTTCTCGATGATGAAGGGTTTCACTGGGAGCCCGGGCTCAACCACGCCATCAACCTGCTGCGGTCACGCAACATTCCCGTCATTGTCGCCAACACGGACCACACCTATCCGGTGTCGCGCAATGATGTCTCCGTCGCCGTGGGCGCCCTGGCGGACATGGTGGAACGTGTCGTGGGCAAACGCTTCATCCGCTTCGGCAAACCCGACCCGCAGATGTTCAACTTTGCCCTGGAGCACATCCGCCAGGAGGGCCCGTTGGAGAAGGCGGACGTACTGATGGTGGGCGATACACTGGAGACGGACATCATGGGAGGCAACCACTTCGGCATCGATACAGCACTGGTCCTGTCGGGCAATACCCCCCGCAGGGATGTGCAGATGTTGATGGATGCCACCGGCATCCTGCCTGACTACGTGTGCGAATCGATTCTCGACTGAGGTCCGCGTCGATGGCCCGCATAAGCCCGGACGCCCTGCACCACTGGTCCACGCAAGCTCTCGTCGCTGTCGGTGTGCCCACTCACGATGCCGCGCACATTGCCCGCTGCCTCGTCGATGTCGATCTGCGGGGTGTGCGCAGCCACGGGACGCGACAACTGCGGCGCTACGTCAACGAATTCCGCGATGGCCAGATCAATCCCACACCCACGAGCCGGCTGTTGCGCGAAACCGACAACAGCCTGCGCTTTGATGGTGATGGCGGTGCCGGCTACCTCGTGGCGACACGCGCCACCGACGCGGCCTGCGACAAGGCCCGCGGCACCGGGCTCGTGCTCGCCTCCAGTTGCAATCATGGTCATGTGGGCAGTGCCGGGATCTACGCGCGCCGTGTCCTGCACCATGGACTCATCAGTTGGTCTGTTGCCGGCGGCAGATCATGGAGCCTGCCGGACGAAGCGGGGGCGACAGTCTGGGACGCCATGAAGGCGCCGCCCATGTGTTTTGCGATTCCAGCCGACGCCGGGGGCCCCCCACTCGTGCTGGACATGAATGCCAACCAGTTCGGCACGGCAGCCCAGGCAGAGGCAGCCATCGCTGCCGGTTTCGGCAAGTCCGTCTTCGGCAGTCTGGGTATGCGCTTCGTGTCGACGCTACTGGGGGGTGTTCTTGCCGGCACGGTTGCTCCGCAGGATCAGCCGTGCCCCTTTTCGGCAGCGACGCGGGGGTTCTTTCTGCTCGTCATCGACCCGGCGCTGGTGGGTGATGCCGACGCCTTTCGCGCCGAAGTGCGGCGCGTGATCGATACCAGTCTGAGCCTCAATCCCATGGCCGGCACGAATGCCGCCGCCCTCCCGGGCAGCCTCGAATGGCAGCGCGAGACAACCTGGGCCGCCTCCGGCATTCCCATCGTCGACGAGCACCGGGATGCCCTCGAGACCATCGCCATGGAACTTGGTCTCGATCTGCCTCCATGGGACTTGTCGCACAGCCCCGGCTGAATCGACCTAGACCAGGTCGATCCGCCGACCCGTCGCCGCAGATTCGCGTATCGCTTCGATGACGCGCAGCGTACCGATGGCGTTCGCCGCCGTGGCAATCGGCTCGACCCCGTCGAGCACACAATCGTGAAAATGCTCGATCGCCGGCGCAAAGGGGGGCACGCCCGCCTCGACCAGAACCGACTCCTCCTGGGCCCCCCGACAAACGACGAAACCGTCCTGCTCCTTGGGATGGCAGGGCTGCGGCACGGCGATGTATCCCGATTCGCCGTGGATCACCGCCCGTTGTCCACCGGGTGCATCAAAGCCGGACTGCAGGGCGGCGTGGCGGTCTCCAGAAAAAGTCAGCACCATGGACGAACGTGTGTCGACGCCGTAGTGTGGATCCATGCGGCAGGCGGCCTGCACGGCGATGGGTTCTTCGTTGAAGACGAAGCGGCTGTAGGCAATGGGGTAACAGCCCACATCCATGAGGTTGCCGCCGCCAAGCTCGCGGTTCATACGGATGTTGTCCGTCGGACGCTGCAGGGGAAAGGTGAAACTCGCCGTCATCTGCACGAGATCACCGATGGCGCCCTCCTCGAGCACCTGCCGCAGTTTCAGTGACTTCGGGTGATAGAGAAAAACGAAGGCTTCGAACAACGTCACGCCGGCGTCCCGACAGCTGTCGACCATCCGCTGTGCTTCGGCGGAGCTGACGCCGAGGGGTTTTTCGCAGAACACGTGTTTGCCTGCCGCCGCCGCCTTCTGTGTCCATTCCGCGTGCATGCTGTTCGGCAGCGGGATATAGACAGCATCGATGGCGTCACTGGCCAGCATCGACTCGTAGCTGTCAAAGGCCTGCCCCGCACCATGTTTCTCGGCAAAACTCCGGGCGCGCTCGCCATCGCGGCTGGCGACGGCGGCCAGCGTACCTCTGCGGGTCTGCCCCAGGGATGGAATGAAAGCCGTCTCGGCAATCTTGGCGGTGCTGAGGATCCCCCAGCGGATGGTATTGCTCATACGTCGCCTCTGTCTCGCGTCAGGATTTCACTGCTTTGGGTGACAAGTCTACACATTGGCGCACACCGATGACTTGCTTTTCTGTTATACCCATGAATCGACTCTTTCTTGTTGCACTGATAGCCGCCCTGGCCAGCGTCGGCACCCATGCCGAGGAGGCCCCCGCTGCAGACAAGCTGTCCTGGTTCCGCGAGGCGCGACTGGGGATCTTCATCCATTGGGGGATCTACGCCGTCGACGGCATCGACGAGTCGTGGTCCTTCTTCAACGGCTACGTGTCGCACGACGACTACATGGCCCAGCTCGATGGCTTCACCGCCGACCAGTACGATCCCGGGGCTTGGGCGAAACTCATCGAACAGAGTGGCGCCCGCTACGCCGTGTTGACGACCAAACACCATGACGGCGTCGCGCTGTGGGACACCCAACAGAATGATCTGAGTACGGCAAAGGCGACACCGGCGCGGCGCGATCTGGTAGAACCCTTCGTCAAGGCGCTGCGCAAACGCGACCTGCGCGTGGGCCTGTACTACTCACATCTGGACTGGTCCCATCCCGACTACCCCATCTTCACCAAAACTCAGCGGCGCTACGTGGACGAACCGGAGCGCTGGGACCGGTTCCTGCGCTTCCGTGAGGGACAGCTGCGCGAGCTTGCGACCCGCTTCAAGCCGGACCTGTTCTGGTTTGATGGCGACTGGGAGTTCGATGCCGAACAATGGCAGTCGGCGGCCCTGGTCGACAGTCTGCGATCCTGGCTGCCCCAGGTGATCCTCAATTCCCGGATCAATGGTTTCGGTGACTACGCCACGCCCGAGCAGGGCCTGCCCATCTCCCCCCCGGAGGGGGCCTGGGAACTGTGCCTGACGATGAACGACTCGTGGGGGTATCAGGACAACGATCACAACTACAAGACGCCGTATCAGATCATCCGCATCTTTGCCGACGTACTCGCTGGCGGCGGCAAT
>CALFPI010000220.1 GCA_937919035.1 uncultured Gemmatimonadaceae bacterium | reverse complement strand
CAACGAGGTGTGCGCCAGGACTTCCTCTGGATTGAGCTCGGCCGAGCGTTTGGCCGCTGCCAGAGCCCCGTCGAGGTCGCCGAGTTTTTCCAGGGTATGTGCCAGAGAGTGGTGTACATCGCCGAACTCAGGATCGAGGCTCAGGGCCTGTTCGAAATCGCTTCGGGCACCGGCAAAATCCTGTTGCGCATACTTGCCCAGACCGGATCGGTACAACGACAACTTGTCAGCTGCAGGCACCATTGCTACTGGCCTTTCATGCGCGTCGCGAGGCGCCGCTGGATGTCGGCGAACACGAGGGACGGGGCGCGATCGCCATGGACCTCGATCAGTTGGCCCCTGGAACGATAGTGCTCCATAACCGGTTCGGTATCGGCATGGAAGGTCAGCAGGCGCTGTTTGACGATTTCGGGGCGGTCGTCGTCTCGCTGAACGAGGCGTGCCTCGATCTCGGGGCTGGGGTGATCACCTTCGAGATTGAGATTGTAGATGTGCCCGGTCTCCGGGTCGATGCGTCGGTCCGACATACGCGAGACAACGACATCATCGTCGACGTCGATGCGCAGGACGGCGTCGAGGGTCCGCCCCCGGGCCAGCATCATGCGGTCAAACGCGTCGATCTGTCGTTCTGTGCGTGGATAACCATCGATGACGAATCCCTTTGGCAGGTCCCCACGGTCCAGCCGCTCCTCGACGAGTTCTGTGACGTGTGTGTCGGGCACCAGATGTCCCTGGCTGATGTACGCGTGCACGAGGACACCGAGGTCGCTGCCGTTCTGTACGGCTTCGCGCAGCATGTCCCCGGTGGAGATGTGTACGATACCGTAGGTTTCCACAAGCCGGCGGGCCTGGGTGCCCTTGCCAGAACCGGGCGCGCCAATCAGGATCAGATGCAAACTTAAGACCTTGCTGTTATGGGGCCCAAAGGGCCGTATTATTTAACGCTTCGATGAAGCCCCCGCAAGTCTACGGAGAGACTCATGCAGTCCGACAGTGGAGCAAGATCATCATGAGATGCATTGCCAGCTTCCTCGCACCGCTGCTTGTCTGCCTGCCAGCAACCCTCGGGGCGCAGGCGGAGTGGGATCCCGACTACCTGATGACGATCCAGCCTCAGCGCTATTCGGCGCTGCGTACTACCGGTCTGATCACTGTCGATGGTGCCCTCGACGAGCCGTCCTGGCAACAGGCGCCGTGGACGCAGGCCTTTGTCGATATCGAGGGGGATGTGCAACCCGAGCCGCGCTATCGCACACGCGCCAAGATGCTGTGGGATGACCAGTACTTCTACGTGGCAGCCTACCTGGAGGAGCCCGATGTCTGGGCGACACTGCGGGATCGTGATGCCATCATCTTCCACGACAACGACTTTGAAGTCTTCATCGACCCCGACTGGGACACGCACAACTATTACGAATATGAAGTCAACGCCTTTGCCACCGAGTGGGACTTACTGCTCGTACGCCCCTATCGCGATGGTGCGCCGGCCGTGCACGAATGGGATATCCCGGGGTTGCGCTCGGCGACGAGAATCTATGGTACGATCAACCAGCCAGGGGACAAGGATGAGGGCTGGACCGTCGAGATCGCCTTTCCGTGGGAGGGGATCAAACGGCCCACTCAGGCCCGAGTGCCACCCCATGGAGATGATGTCTGGCAGGTAAATTTCTCTCGTGTCGAGTGGGAAGTCGAGCCGGCGCAGGATGGCGAAGGATACGTGAAGATTCCGGAGAAGCGTGAAGACAACTGGGTATGGTCACCCCAGGGGCTGATCAACATGCATTTCCCTGAGCAATGGGGTTTCGTCCGCTTCTCATCACAGCCCGTGGGTCCCGACGCAAGTGTCGAATTCGACCTGCCACCCGAGTATCAGGCGCACCGGCTGCTGCGTGAGATCTACTGGCGCCAACGCCAGTTCCACACCCGGGAGCATCACTACACGACCAGCCTCGATTCGCTGGGGGTGGCACACAGGTTGATGCAGGATTTCCTCTGGCCACCAAAGATCTCGGTCGCCGATTACGGCTGGGAGGCCTGGGTGGAAGAAGTGACGGATCTGCACGACGATGGCGTCATCAGTCGCTGGGTCATCAAGAACGACTCGCGCGTGTTCAAGGCAGCTCAGCCGGAGTAGCCCGGGGCTGTGCCATCTACTAGTAGGCCACTGCAACAACGCCCAAGTGGGTTGCATCTGCGTCGTCACTGAAGGCGGTGAAGCGGTAGACGTAGAGTCCGGGCGGTACCAGTTGGCCGCGATCATCCCGACCGTCCCACTGCAATTCATGCCGTCCGACGTCCAGATGGACCGGACCGAGGTGGCGCACGATGGTGCCGGACAGGCTCATGATATCGAGTTCGAGCCTGGCAGGGGCGAGGAACAGCAGCAGTGAAAAGTCGAAGGTCGTATCGTCGTTGCGGCCATCCCCATTCGGTGTGAAGGGGTTTGGCGCTACCCGCAGACCGTCGATGGTCGCACCAGATTGGGCGACGATGACGGCGATGCCATCGGAGGGCAGATCATCGGCGGCATTGCCGGGGGACGTCGGCTGCGGGATCGTCGCGCCCGCCGCATCGTGCCAGACCCAGCTTTCGAAACGGGTCAGCAGACTGAACAGCGTCGTGCGCACGAAGATGTGCATCTCGCGATCCTGTCCGCGGGGAAATTCGGTGTTCGTCAGCGCGGATGTCTTGACCCCCAGGCGCAGGGCCCCCTGCGGATCACGGTACACGGCATATGCGTAGGTGCCGGTATCCGCTACCGACAGGGTGTCGAGCCAGGCGGAGCGTGCATCGATGTCGGTCGGTACCGTCGTCGCCAGCGGTTGCCACAGGCCACCATCGAGCAACAGGCTGTCGAGTTGCGTGTCGATCGTCGGTATAGCGATGTCCAGGCGGTTGAAGCCGGTTCCGCCCCCTGATTCGAAACTTGGCCGCAAGACGTACTGCAGTGCCACAGGTTGCCCCAGGGCTGCCGCCGTATCCGGGAAGACCTCGGCCAGCACCCCGCGCCCCACGACTGGGCGACCGTAGTCGAACTCCAGATAGTCGAGGCGTACGCCGCTGGTCTCTGTCGAGCCGAAGTCGACGCGGAACTGGACGTAGCGCATGAGTGGTGGCAGCGACAGCAGGTGGCCTCCGGTGGCATCCCGTTGCACGGCACCCGCATCGAAATCGATGGGAGCGGACCAGGCTGTCCAGCCACCGGGTGCCCCGTCCTGATTGCCAAAGAGATTTGCGGGCAATTCGTCGTAGGGTGAACGAGCTACGGAGGAAAGGGACAGGTAACTGCCGGCGTTGAGGCGACTGCCGCGGGCGGGCCAGTCGAACAGGATGGGCGCTTCGATGAAGGAGGACACGACGCCGGGTCCGACCCGACGCTGGTAGATGCGCGGATCCAGGCTGGAGCCGGTCCGCACCCGGATCTGCAGATTGCCGTCAGGGCCCAGGCGTTCGCCATACCAGCGCACATGGCCCCAACTGACGGGCGCCCCCGCAAGCGTGGGATCGAACTGTGTGGCCGCCCTCGTGCCGGCTTCCTCTGCCGGCGAAATACTGCCATCGCCATCGATGTCGACTGAACGCACAAACTCCAGAGGAATCGAGCGCCACGGTTCGTCCGCATCGAAATAGCGCCGAACTCGCGGACGCTGGGGACCCACGTCGATAATCTCCGAGTAGTACGATGCGTCCAGGGCGTACCCATGGCCGAAGTACTCGGCCTCGGCGATCTCCCACACGTCCCCCTCGGCGACGCCGCTGCTCAGATTCAGTGTCCGGACCTTCTGCGGCGGATCCAGGCGAAAGTCCTTGATGACCGGGCGCTGCTGGTCGATCTGCTGGGGAATCAGAAAGCGCGTCGCTACCAGTTGTGCGCCCAGTAAAGACGTGCGGAAGTCACTGGGATCGTCGCCTCCGTAACTGACAGAGAAACTGGCGGGTGTCCGATCGATGAAATTGGGACGAGGATAGTAGCGGATGCGGTCAATCCAGAACAGACCGTTGAGAACCGTGCCAAAGGCCCAGTTGCCGACGACGCTCTTGGCTGTGGTGATGCTGCCATCCACGACCTGGCCATTGCCCGTGTCGCCGAAGCGGGGTGTACCGACCTGCGTACCCAGTTGCAGTGGATCCTGTTCGCTGAGCAGTCC
>CALFPI010000219.1 GCA_937919035.1 uncultured Gemmatimonadaceae bacterium | reverse complement strand
GTCCGATACGCAGCGCCCTCATATCAGCTGCAGATCGGCACGGGCGCCCTCTTCTATGAAGGCCGTCAGCAAGTCGACGGCGGCCTGCACGTCCTGCCGGTGCACCAGTTCAATGGAGGTGTGGATGTAGCGCGTCGGAATGGACAAGGTGATCACGGGCACACCGGCGTGCACCCTCTGCATGGCGCCGGCGTCGGTGCCACCGCGCGGCAGAATCTCCATCTGGTGCTTGATCTTGCGCTTCTTCGCCAGCGCCCGGAAGCAGGCAACCAGACCCGGGTGCGAAATGGACGAACTGTCGAGGATCTTGATCGCTGCCCCCTCGCCCAGAGCCGTGACCTTCTCGTGATCCGGCACACCGGGGATGTCGACGGCCAGCGTTGTATCCAGGGCGATGCCGACATCGGGGGCGACACCGGCGGCGCCCGTAGCCGCCCCCCGCAACCCGACCTCTTCCTGTGTCGTGGCCACAGCATAGGTGTCGAAGCCGAAGGACTTGGCCGCCTGCATCGCCCGGATCATGACGTACATGGCGACTCGATTGTCCATCGCTTTACAGCTGACGCCTTCGCCGATCTCGCCGAACTCGCGCTGAATGACAACCATCGTTCCCGGTTCGACTTCCTTCTTCACACGCTGCGGCGGCAGGCACAGATCGACAAAAAAGTCGCTGACCTTCAGTTCCTTGCGCAGATCTTCCGGCGTGGCGATATGTGGTGGCCGGACGCCGGGGTACAGCAGCCCGGGAAGGTCCCCCCTGTTGCCACAGACCACCACCCGCTGCGCCACCATGTTGCGGGGATTGTGGCCGCCGAGGGGCACAAGGCGCAGCCAGCCCTTATCGTCGATGTGTGATATGACGAAGCCGATCTCGTCCATATGGGCTGCGATCATCAGCCGCTTCGCCGGTCTGCTCTTGCCTTTTCGAGTCGACGCAGACTTGCGGGCAATCAGGTTTCCAAGGGCATCAACGGTCAACTCGTCGGCCAATGGCGCCAGTTCACGACGAGCGATCTCGCGCAAACGGCCCTCCTGACCGGGGATGCCCGTACTCTCACACAATTCCTTCAGTAGCTCCATCAGATCTGTCCTTTCCCTTCCCCGCTGCAGAGACCGTGCCGCCGACATGGTCGCTTATTTTAGGCGACTTTCGTGCTCTGGGACAATGGCGCACCGCCGCCTGGAAGGCGCGTCTGTTGTGGTCAGGTCCGTTGTTCGGTATCTTAATGCATCGCTTGGGGCAATTGCCCCAGTATTCAAGCGCCCCCTTTCGTCAGCCGTGCCTCATGCATTCAAGTGAAGAGATGCCGGTATGAATTCAGCCCCGGCGCGTAAATGCCATCTCTGCGGGACGACACCAGGTTACCCGCTCTACGACGAGAAGTGCATCCCATGTTGGCCCAAGGATCTCAAGCAGATCCCCAAGGCGAAGACACCAAAAACAGTTGCAGCGCCAAAAACAGTTGCAGCGCCAAAAACAGTTGCAGCGCCAACCAAAGCTGCGGCGCCAACCAAGGCTGCGCCAGCCAGAACCAAGGCTCCTGTCAAGGCATCGGCCAAGACCAAGGCCCCCGTTAAAGCAGCAGCCGTCAAGGCCAAGGCCAAGACCAAAGCACCGGCAAAGGCCACGACGCGAGCCAATGGCAAGTCGTAATCTGTCAGCAGCGTAGTTCGGCGGTTCGACACGGACCATAAGCAGGACAAAGGGCCCCCCGGCGACGCGCCGGAGGGCCCTTTGCCTTACGCCGTTGGTCATCGGGAGCCAGGCCGGACTTCGCACCCGCTCGGACGTACGCTTCGCACAGCGGCTGTGCTGGCGAAGGATTTTTGTCGTCAAACTGTTCGTTGTCCGTGTCTCTGTCTATCTGTAGCTTACACCGCTTATTTTGATTTTCGACCTCAAAGAAAACCTTCGGAGGTAGATACCATGACGCGAGGCCCTCGCCTTCGTCTGTGTGGTGCGTTCTTGTCTGTTGCCTGCCTGTCCTGGTCCTGTGGCGGGGATTCCAACGTCGTCGTAGATGGGCCGCTTGTGGAGATCGGCAACTGGAGTGCGGACACCGCCGAATTGATCTCCTATCGGAGCAAACTGCCCGACAGCATGTTGCCCGCGGGCAACAACGAGGAGAACATCCGCTCTCTGCTATCCTCCCTCGTTGATCGTCGCCTCATGATGCTTGAGGGCGAAGCCCTGGGGTATCATCGGGATCCCGCCTTTTCGGAGCGCCAGTACCGCCTGCTGAGCAAGCACCTCATCGAAACGCTGTCGCGCCAGGTCGTGGGCCAGAAGGTCCAGGTCACCGAGGCAGAAGTCGATTCGATTTATCGCCTCTACCACTGGGACCGCGAGATTCTGCCGGCACATATCCTCAGCGCCACCAGGGAGGATGCTCTCGACGTGATCCGCCTCCTGGATCAGGGCCGCGACTTCGCCGAAGTGGCACGCGAGCGCTCCATCGCTGCGGACGCCGACAACGGCGGCTTCCTCGGGCAGTACTTCAGCCCCAGTGATGCTGTCAAGGAGTTCGTCGACGCAGCGCACGGCCTGCCCGTCGGTGAGTTCACGCGCGAACCTGTGCGAACTCGCGACGGCTACGAAGTCATCAAGGTCCTCGATGACACCAGCGTACCGCTGGATAACGTGCGCCAGCAACTGACACGCGGCATCTATTTTGGCAAGTTCGCCAATGAGCGCCGTGAGTATGTCGCCGCCCTTGAGCAGAAACATGGCGCCGTCTTTCATGTCGAGGGTGTCCACGCTCTCGTGCGGGCCGCAACCGATGCGACGCAGGCCGAGGGGGCGGCAGCCAGCCTCCCGGTGATCACCTTTGGCAAGACCCACGTGCTCGATGTTGCCGATGTGCGACGCTTCATCGTCGACAATGCCCGCTTGCAGAGCAACGCCGACGAAACCGGGGTCATCGAAATCCTCACGAGTCGCGTACTGGCCGACAGCCTCCTCGTTCTCGAGGCCCAGTCTCTGGGCCTGGACACTGCCGCCGAGTACACCGAATACCGCGACAGTCTCTACCGACGCATGCTCGTCACATTCCTGCGCAAGCGGCAAGTACTGGAGTTGATCACCATCTCCGAGGCGGACGTACAAGCGGAGTACGAGAGCAAGAAGGACAGCTACAAGAAACCGGATCAGATCAACGGTCGCGAGATCCTACTGGCGACTCGCGCCGAGGCGGATGGTGTGGTGACAAAGCTCCGCAAGGGCGAGTCGGCGAGCGATCTGGTGCGGGCGTACAGCCTGCGACCCGGTGCGGTCCGCACCGAGGGGCACGTGCACATAGGCGCCAATGATGCGGATCGCTGGGGGAACCATTTTGACGCGGTGTGGAATGTCAGCAGCGGCGATATCGTCGGCCCTCTGGAGATGGCGGATGGCTTTGTCGTGCTGCAGATTGACGCCGTCCAGAAAGGACAGTTGCGCTCTCTTGACGACATGCGTCAGGGCCTGACGCACCAACTCAAGCTGTTCGGGCAGTATGAGGCCTTCGAAGTCTTCATCGAACAACTGCGGCAGAAGTACGGAGACCGTGTTGTCTGGCACGACGATCGCATCACAGCCCTTGCCGAGCACCCCCCATGGGAGGAATCAGCCCCATAACACAACACCCTGAAGGCGCTCGCACCTCAGGGTGTCGTACCTGAAGAGTACGGCTCCGTCGGCGAGCCGGCGGCGCCGGCGGCCTTGTTGCCGCCGACCCGTGGGTCGAGTCTGGCTTTCTTGATCGTATCGGGGGACGTGATCGCCCGTGCCAGGGCCCGCTGGCTGATCTCGACGCGGCCATGCACCAGCACCGGGACATTCACGGTCTGGGCGAAACTGTCATAGAAGGACGGGTCTTCCTGCGGCAGCAGAATCGGCCGATGGAAGTGACCCGTCGTATCGACGTAGCTCAGATAGGGTCGCGCGAACAAGCCATCTCGCCGTTTGCTGCTGAATACAAGCCAACGGCTGTTGCTCGACCATGCGTGCCACGAATCAGCCTGGTCGCTGTTGATCTCCAGGCGCCGGTAGCCGCCCTCGCGCAGATCCACGACATACAGATCACTACTGGCCAGGAAGATGGGGAAGTTCCCGTGATCTGCCGTGGTGCACACGAGAAAGCGCCCGTCCGGTGACGCCTTGGGTTG
>CALFPI010000218.1 GCA_937919035.1 uncultured Gemmatimonadaceae bacterium | reverse complement strand
TGAAATCCGGGCAGGTAAAATGTGCGCGATGCATTCAAGGCAACGCCGCTGTCGTGCCAGTTGTCGAACTCATCCTGACCGCGCAGCCAGCGATAGCCATTGACCCTTGTATCCAGGCTGACCTTGTGACAGGTGGCGCAAAACTGCGATGTCTGAAAAAAGGGCTTGAGCATCTGCCGTTTGTGCACGGCGGGGCGCGCCTTCAGGGCCATGTCGTGCATCAGCTGCCCGACGCCGCTCTGCGATTCGGCAAACAGGTACGGGTCTTCCTGATGGTCGGCGATGTTGTAGTTGCCATTGCCCGTAGCACCATGAATCTGATCGATGGCGTGGCACGCCAGACAGGTAAGCCCCGCCTGTGCCTCCGGTGACCGTCGATCGATCTCTCTTGACATCTTCCCTGCCAGCATCAGCGCCGGGTCGTGGCAGCCCGAGCACCACTTCGATTTGACCAGCGACTCGCGCCCCCGCAGATCCTCGCCGTCTCCTGTCTTTACCTGGCTCGAGAAGTACTCAACATGGGCATCGAGTTCGGTATTCGAGTGGGTCGAAAGGTGACGCAGGTCGTTGATCGTCGCCTCGTAGAAGGGGTTGTTGAACGAGGCAAAACGATGCGCCGACGTAGCCCACTGTTCGACGATGGCGGCATGGCAGCGCTCGCAGTTGACGGCGCCCAGCTTCTCGCTGGTGACAAAGCCCTGCTGCTGGACCTCGCGTTCCAGCAGTTCCTGCTCGGGCAGGTTGCCGCGCGTGATGATGCGCGATGGCAGATACGCACCCGTCGTCGTCGTCGTCGCCGCCGGAAAGAACGGACTCTTGTAGGAGACGAAGTTGGCGGGCACGAAACTTTGCGCGTCGCCGAGTTCCTGCCAGGCGCCCGATCCGGGACCCATGTGTGTGCCTGTGGCAAAGGCCTTTTCCGCCGCTTCGGTGAGCGCTTCCCCCTTATAGGTAACCCCATGCGCGACGATGGCCACCAGCGCCAGGGCGGCGATGGCACCGGGAGCGATGACATAGCTGGCTTTCGATGGCTTCCAGATGGAAGTCCGGCGATGGGCCAGATAGAAAATCGGCAGCGCCGCAGCGGCCAGCACGTGCAACCACCAGGCCCAGGCGTTATTGCGGTTGTTGGCTTCACTCAGGATAAACAGGCCCGAGATCAGCAGCCCGGTACCCAGGACGGCCGTGACCATGCCGGTGAGGATCGCCTGGCGCCGATGGCGGCGCCACACCGATGGCAGATGCCACTCGACGAAGGCCAGCATGAGCACCACGAGAAAGATGCCCAGCCCCGTGTGTGACAGCACCATGGCCTGATAGAACTGCGACAGGGATATGTCGGAGACCGCAAAGTAGTTGACGCCTGCAGCGGCCCCGGCGCGATGGGCCAGCAGGTAGAGGGTGTCAGCGAGCATGATGACACCCAGAGCCACAATCAGGGCCAGAGACCTGTGCATGTACGGGCTCAGGCGACTGCGGTGCCGGGAACTGCCGGAGGAAGGAATCTGATTCAACGTAACAATGGTCTGGATAGGGGGCGGGATCACGCTGCAGTTGGCGACTCGGTGATGGGTCGCCCGTCGATCCTCCGGCGAAACATCAAGTCACTGTGCTGGTGGAAGATAAGGTGATGTATCGAAGCTCGCCGTGCAGTGTCGCCGCGGCCGACCCATCAGGCCGTCAACTGCTCATAGGTTTGCCGCGCCACAACCAGTTCCTCATCCGTCGCCAGCACCCGCAGACGTACCGAACTGCCCTCGACGTGCAACGTGCCCTCACCATGAACACTTTCGTTGTGGGCCCGATCCAGCTCGACGCCGAGAAACTCCAAACCCCGCAACACCTGGCCACGGACAATGCTGGAGTGTTCGCCGATGCCACCGGTGAAGCTGATCACATCGATGCCGCCCAGTTCCACCACATAGGAGCCGAGATAGTCGCGGATGGATGAGGTGAATACCTCGATCGCCAGGGCGCAGCGTTCGTCACCGGCGATCGCCGCATCTTCGATATCCCGCATGTCGTTGGAACGACCGCTCAACCCCTGCATGCCCCCTTCGGTGGCGCAGATCTCCAGGACCCGATCGAGCGAAATGCCTTCGCGGTCACAGACGATCTGCAGGGCGTAGGGGTCAAGATCGCCGATGCGGTTGTTCTGCGGCACGCCCCCCTGCGGGCTCAGACCGTGGGACGCGCCCTGAGATACACCATTGCGAATCGCACACAGCGACGAGGAGCCGCCGAGATGACAGTTGATGTGCCGCAGCTGATCGGTGCCCTCCAATTCAATCACCTGTTCAGCAGCGGAGCGGTGCGAGGCCCCGTGAAAACCGTAGCGACGGATCCCGTACTGTTCGTACCAGTGCCAGGGCACAGCGTACAGCTGGCGGCGCAGTGGCGTCTGACCGTGGAAGGCGGGCTCGAAACAGCCGATGCGAGGCGCCCCGGGTGCGACACGAGCGAACTGGCGAATCGCCGCCACGTAGGCCGGGTTGTGGGCCGGCGCCAGCCGCAGAAAATCCTCCATGCGGCCAATGACTTCGTCGTCCAATTCCACAACGCCGGAGATGTCACGGGCGTGCACCGTTTTGAAGCCGACAGCGTCGAGATCCGCCGCCGATGTGAGTGGCCCCCCGGTGGCGGTGAGTCGCGCCAGGGCCTCGTTGATGGCGGCAGCATGGTCCGGCAACTCACAAGCCTGCGACACTTCATCGGCGTCGCCCAGGCGGTACTTGTGCACCGAGCCGCCCACAGCCTCACCAATTCGGTCCATGCCGCCACGGGCCAACACCTCTCCGGCGGGCATGTCGAAAACTTTGTACTTGAAGGATGTGCTGCCGAGATTGGCTACCAGAATCTTCACGTCGAATACCTGTTCGTCAGTGTGTTTGCTGCTCTGCGGATGGGCTTTTGGTAATATCGGGGAAGAGTCCCCGCACAGAAAGCGCCCCGTTTTCAGGTATCCTTCTTGCTGACCTGCCGACTACGTGCTGCCACAACTCGGCAGCGACGCCATCGAACAGCTGCGACGAATGCCTTCCATTCACACCCTCGGTGTGGGCGACTACACGGCCCGGGCCGACGTGGGCACCCGTGACGAGGTCGAAGCCCTTGCCTCTGCGGTGGATCGTATGGCGGAGGACGTGCGCCAGCGGGATGCCGCTCTCAAAGAGATGGCTGCCAGCGTCGCCCACGAGATCCGCAACCCGCTCAATTCCATCAAGCTGCTGCTGGCTCTGCTCGCCGACGACATCGCCGCAGGCCGCGAGGCATCCCGGGTGGAAACATTGCAGACCCTTGAGTACGAGATCAGCAAGCTGACCGGTTTCACCGAGGAGTTTCTCACTTGGTCAAGACCCGCCTCCGTCCTGCGGGAACCGATCGATCCCCTGGCATTGATTGGCAGCGTCGTTGACCTGGCTGCCGGAGAATCGCGGCAACGGGGGGTGCGGTTGGCGGTCGAGCCGGGCGCGGCACTGCCGCCCATTTCAGCGGATCGCCACCGCCTCGAACAGGCTCTGCTGAATCTGGTGATCAATGCCCTCCAGGCATCCCCGGACGGCGGTCAGGTCCTTGTGAGCGCCTCCGCTTCGGCGCCAGGGCAGGTCGGTATCGTGGTGCAGGATTCGGGACCGGGTGTCCCCGCCGAGCACCGGGCGCGGTTGTTCGAACCCTTCTTCACAACGCGTACTGATGGCACCGGCCTGGGGCTTGCCAATGCCGACAAGATCGCCGCCGAGCATGGTGGGGCCATCCGTCTCGACAGCGGCACGGGTGGCGCCCGCTTTATCCTGGATCTGCCGGTGGCAGACAGCGCACCCGCCTGAAGGGCTGGCAGCCAGTGCCGGCCGTCGACGTCGAATTGCGCGCCGCCTCAGCGCCTATGGACTGCAAGCGCGGTCGTCCTTGCGTGCAGTGAATTTGATTCGGATGACCAGCTGCTACCAGACACAAACCGGCTCATAGGCGGCCAGTTTGCGATCGGCCGTCACGATCGACATGTCCTCCACCAACGCCTGGGCAATGAGGAGTCGGTCGAAGGGATCGCGATGGTAGAAAGGCAACGACGACAGGCGCGCGCAGTGGTCGGGCTCGATCGGCAAGAGACGCACCCCGCTCACATCCATCTCATGACGTATGGTATCGATCCATCCGGAGAGCATCTCCAGCTTCCCCAGACTCACCTTGATGCCGATTTCCCAGATACTGGCAGCGCTGAGGAACAGATCGTTGCGTCGATCCAGATAGGCTTCTCTACCGCCCTGGGAAAGACGGGCATCACCGTGAATGACCCACAGGAATGCGTGCGTGTCGACGAGGAGTTTCATGAACTGTAGGGTTCAAAATCGTCGAGGGGCGCATCGAAGTCATCGTCCATCCGGATGATGATACCGGCTGCGCCACCGATACGGCGTTCGGGCTTGCCTTCCGGCAGCACATCGAGTCGGATCAGTGGCCGGTTGTCCTTCGCAATAATCACCTCGATCCCATCCAGAGCTTCCTGAATCAGACGCGAGAGGTGGGTCTTGGCTTCGTGGATGTTCACCTGGTGTACCGGCATCGGCGTGGCTCCGGACGTGAAATTGTTACTATGACTAACTTAATTAGTCAACCTGCGAGATGCCAGTCCTTCGATTTCTGCCGGCGCGCCTGCGGCATGCCGGGCTGTGTCTCGCCTGTCTCCGTGTCGGTAGCACACGACAGCACCGTGTCCAAATCGACCCATCTGCCAGGGAGTTGGCCAACTGGTTCCCTGAGGTGGACCATTCGGGCCCATGACTTGCGTACGGGCGCGGCATGCCCACCGTCACCTACCGCCGCCGCATAGCCGAGACCCTGTATCAATTGATGGCCGGTCACCTCGAGACCTTCCTTGAGGGCTTGCGCGCCACCGACCGCCAGCTGCCCAAACACGTGGAGCAGGAGCTGCGAGCCTACCTGGAGTGCGGCATTCTCGCTTATGGGTTCTTGCGGGTACGGTGCGAATACTGCGGCGAGAGTCGGGTCGTGGCGTTTGCTGGGCCATGCTGTTGGCCCGCGTCTTTCAATACGCGTCACCGTATGTCCCCGCTGTTCAGGTCACATGAAGGTTATCGCCGCTCTTACTGAGCCCGCCGCCTGGATCGCCAACTCGAATTCGATGATGCCGCCTGAGCGCCGTCGCACCTGAAGCGGTGCAGACAGGACATGGCTGTGCCCAAAGCCGCGGAAACGTCCTCGGCGCAAGACGGCAGGGGCACCACCCCCCACGATCACGCGCCCGGCCAACGGCGACGACCGCCGACAGGACCAGTATTACGCTTACCAGGCATACAGCAGACGCACGATAAGGCCCCCTGTAGCTCCTATCCGCCTGCGGTCAACGTCGAATTGCGCCGCCATTGCTCCATCGGCCGTCAGAAGTCCCAGCTGACGCCGACGACCGGTATGCGGCCAAACCAGGTGGTGTTGTCCTGGAAGTACTGGTAGCTGCCCTGCCCGTCCGCCACGAGTTGCCCATCGTCGGTGGAATCCACATCGAACTTTCGCAGATTCTCCCGGTTGTAGACGTTGATGACGTGCAGGTAGACCTTGAGCGTACCGTCCCCCAGACGGAGATCCCTGTTGATTCGGATGTCCATGCGATGGTAGGCGGGATAGTCCTGGCCACGAAACAGGTTGTGCGTGGCAGCCATGTGCAGGTCGGGTGCCGGCGTCTCGCTGTAGGGGCGGTTGGCCACGTAGGTGTAGGTCGTCAGCGGCCAGCCCGTGTAGTACTGCCACGAAAGGTTGATGTGCCAGGGCGCGCTGGGCCGGTAGTTGATGTCGGCGTAGATGGTGTGGTCCTGGTTGTTGATGCGCCGCAGGGCACCGGTCTGCTTCACCAGCAGCCCGTCGTAGTCGATGGCAGTGATGCTCTCCTCTGCCCGCGCCCGCGCATAACTGAGCCACCATGACAGCTTCTTGCCCTGGTCGTACTTCAGGAACAGTTCGACACCCTTCGACGTGGCCCCCTTCCGCTGCAGCAACACGTCGTCGTTGCGCGCCTCGGGGAACACTTCCCAGGGGTCGCGCAGGTTCTGGTGGGTGTCGCTCATACGTGTGATGTCCTTGGTGTAGGCATCGAGACGCGCCTGCACGCCACCGGCGAAATTGTGCTCCAGACCAACCACATAGTGCGTCGACAGTTCCGCCGGGTCGTACTGCCTGGCTCCATGATGCACATCCAGATTGTTGATGAACTGGCTCTGGTAGTACTTGCCCCAGCCACCGCGCAGCACGGTACGCTTTGTCAGGTTGTAGGCAGCGCTCAGCCTGGGGCTCCAGAAATTGTCATCGGCCCAGGTCGCCCGGTCGTTGCGCAAGCCGGATTCCACGTACAGATCCGGCAGGGGGTTGAAGCGGGTCGACAGGTACACCGCCGTCTGTTGACCGGAGGGTTGGGTCTGGATGCTGTTGTCGTTGTGGAACGGGCCAACGACGCCGGCTGAGTCTGTCCGTGTATCGTCGAGGTTGAAGACGTAATCGTACTCGGCGTTGACCTGCTTCAGATCGAAGCCCGTCTTCAACGACACCCGAGGGGAGACATCCCAGACCCAGTCCTGCTTGAGGGCGAGGAACCGGTAGCTGCGGTTGTCGCGCAGCTGAAAGCTCACCTTGTCCGCCCACTCGTCCTTGCCGGTATCGCCCTTGCGATCGTGGGTGATCCTGCCCCCGTATAGCAACGTGCGCGCGTACAGGTCATCCGACAGGATCGACTTGAGAGCCAGCCAGCCGTACAGATTGTCGTAGCTGGTGTCATGGATGTCGTGGGCAACGCCCGGCTCAATGTCTCTGACTTCTGCCCTGTCCCCTGACACCAGCACATGAGCCGACAGCCGGTGCTGGTCGGTGACGGGCATCTCCACCTTGGCCATGGCGTCGTGGAAGAAATGCGTCGTCTCTTCGTCCACGACCGACATCAGTTTGATCTTGTCGAGCACGCCGCGACGGAGCGACACAAGATAACTGCCCTCGCCTCCAGCCAGCGTGCCTTCAGTATAGAGCCGGACGTTCATGACGCTGGCACCAATGGATGTGCGACGTTGCGTCGGTGTCTTCGTTGTCATGGTGAAGACACCGCTCTCGCGGTTGCCATACTCCGCCGTGAAACCACCCGTGAGCAGATCGATGCCCTGAATCGTCTCGATATCGACGATACTGAACAGACCGCCGACGAAATCACGCTGATGGAAGGGTTCATACAGTTCCATGCCGTCGAGGGTCATGAGCACCTCGTCCGCTTCGCCGCCGCGGACGGTGAACTTTGACGAGAAGTCCGTCGACGCCACACCGGGCAGGCGTGTTACTGCGCGGGTGATGTCCTCGGCAAAGGACATGTTCTCGAGCTCCTGGCGTCCCAGCGTCTGCCCGCGGATCGGTCCGCTGCTCATGATGGAGTAGCTGCCTGGGGTGACGACGACTTCACTCAGGCGGATCGCCTGCGGCTGCAACCGGGTGGTGCCGATGTCGGTCCGTTGACCAGCCCGCAGCGTCACCGGCGGCAACAGCAGTTCCTCGTAGCCGATGAGCTGCAACTGCAGTTGCCCCGTCGCTGCAGGGAGTGGGTCGATGACAAAACGGCCGGCACCATCGGTCGTCGTGCCGGACACCGTGGCACCTGAGTCCATGTCGATGAAGCGCACAATGACACCTGGCAGTGGCGCAGCCGATGTAGCATCTACAACGATGCCCGTAAGGCTGGCTGTGTCGACGCCGAAGGCGGCGGGGGTGAGCAGTCCGGTGACCAGTAGAACAAGCACAAGCAGCAGCTGACGGGGCATGGCAGGCTTTCTTGTTACGGTTGACAGGGACGACACCACCAGGAGCAAGGAACATGCCTCGGCCGCCCGGCCCCTGAAACTTGCCGTTCGTGATTGCGAACGCTGATCTTTGACCTGCTGGTTTTTCAGCAGTCGCGGCAAATTCAGCGGGCAGCGAAAGGTTCTGACCCGAAAGTAACCTGTACCAAGCCCCTGATGCTCTGGCAACCGCAGCGGAATGGGCTTTGCCCTTGTGTTTCGCACACACACATCCGAGATCCCGAATGCCACCCACCGTCCTCGTCGCTGACGACAACCGTACGACGACCCGTACCCTAGGCACCCTTGTCGAACGCTGGGGGTATCAGCCTGTGCTCGCCTTCGACGGGGCGGAGGCCCTCGCCATCCTGGAAGGCCAGGCAGTGGATGTGGTCATCACCGACCTGCGTATGCCCGCAATCGACGGCATGGAGTTGCTCGCCCGCCTGCAGGAACGCTGGCAGCAGATCGGTGACATCGAAGGTCCCGACGGCAGCCAGGACAATGAGGCCGAATTCGATCTGGTCAAGCAGAAGGCAACCCTGCTCTACTCCGTGCCGTTGTCGAAGCGTGTGCTGCTGTCCACCTATGCCGAGTGGATCCACAAGGATTTCGATGACGAGGAACGGCTCAAGCAACGCCTGCCCAGGCGCACAGATACGCTGCTGCTCACTTCCGGCCATCTGCGCATCCGCCTCAACAGCGATCTGTCGCTGAAACTTCGCTACCTGTATCGGGGCAATCGATCCTCCGTCGACCTGCTGGAATACGGCAATCATATCGCGCCAGTGGGCTTCGAATTCCGTCCTCGCCGACAGGCACTGGCATGGGCATAGCACTCGCCTGCGCCATGAGCAGGTCCTCGCCCATGGCATCGACCTCGACACCGCTGGCGATCCCCTCGGATCGACTCACGGGGAACGCGGAAGTACTGCCCGACTTCGTCATCACCGCGGTGCTGGCGGCCATGCCGGATGGGCGCCTGCTGGCCGCCCCCCGGGAGGATGAGGGTGATGATGTGTCGTACGAGGTGCTGGTCGAGAACGGCGAGGGTGTGTTTGCGATTGACGTCTCAGCAGACGGCATCGTCCGCGACATCGAGCCGGCGGGCACGGAGGAGCACGCCATCAGTGCCTCCGACCTGCCGCAGCTCGTGCGGGCTGCAGTGGAGGCGACAGTGCCCGGCAGTCGCATAACCAAGGCCGTACGCGAGTTGGTTCGCGATCGGGTGATTTATGATGTCGAAGTCGATGTACGTGGGCGGAAATTCGACCTTGAGATCGCCGAGGACGGTATAGTGCTGAAAGTCGAAGATCCCGATGGTGCCCGCTGGCAGACGGAATACATACGTGTCGCCGAGGACCTCAAACGCGAGCAACGCACCACGGGTGGCCTTACTTCCTTCCTGCAGTACCGTGTCGCCAACCGCTGGTGGACGCAGGTTCGTTACGATTGCTACGGGCTACCCATTGATCAGGGCTGGGAGGACCGCGCCACGGCGCTGCTGGCCTTTCTGCCCCACGAGAGGACTTCCGTGCGCTTCCAGTACAGCCGCTGGCGCGTCGACGCCCGTCACCGCGGCTTCAACCAGTACCACATACAGTTGCGCTTCGGTGTCGGCCCACACGGCTCGTCATACCGTGGCTGTCACGGGTGCCAGGCGTGAGGGGTCCACGGTAGAACTATGCGACTCATCGAGATCCTGATGGTCCTGTCTGCCGCCATTGTACAGAACGGCGACCTGGCCCATGACGGCCAGGCCCTGGCATCGCGCCACAATGCCACCCACGCCGCCCTGGGTGCCTCCCTTGCAGCCATGGCCTACAACACACACGACAACTGGCATGAGGAGCTGCAAAGCGAGTGGTACATCAACCACCCGTCGCAGGTGACCGATGTCTACGGCTCCAGCAGTTTCAACCTGCCTGCCGCCATCTCCCTGTGGACGGCGGGCACGCTGACCGGACAGGCGTCCCTGCAGCGACTTGGCAACGGCCTGACGCGCACACTGATCCTGACGCAACTCGTCGTCGGCCCGATCAAGCTCGTCGTCCACCGTCGCCGGCCCGATGCCAGTGACCGTTTCTCCTTCCCCTCCGGCCATGCTGCCAATGTCTTTGCCCTGGCCCGCTACGTGCAGCGCGACTTCGGCACGACCGCGTCGCTGCTGCCCTACGGACTCGCCCTAACCACCGCCGTGGGACGGATGGAGGGTGGTCGCCACTATCTGTCCGACGTCATCATGGGCGCCAGTTTCGGCCTGATTGTGGGCAGCACCGTCCACCTTCCCCGAAGGACCCCAGCCGAAGAACAGCGCCTGCAGGTGCTACCAATGACGAATCCGGCAACCGGATTGCGTCTGCTTCTTCCCTTCCGCTAAAGACCAACACCCGCAACGGCTCGAATTCCTCCGCTGACCAATTCTCAGCGCGCAGAACTGAGCACATGGACCTGTGCTGATGCAGCTGGCGTCGCCGCCAGAGAGGGAGCTTCTCTTGGCCGTCAGCCCAGGCGTACTTCCGCACCAGCTTCCGCCGATTCATACATCGCATTCAGCAGTCGTTGCACCCCCAGCGCCTCCCGCCAACTGACGGCTGGCTCCACACGCCCGCGGATCGCATCGATGAAGGCCTGATGCTCTGCTGCGGTCCGGCTTTCGGGCTCAACGCCGATCTCGAGTTCCACCGGCGTCACCTCGCTCTTGCTGTCCAGGGCGACGAAGGGCGCCACGTCCTGAGCCACGCCCAGCGTGCCATGGACCTCCCAGCCGTGGCCTCGTGTGCGCGGATGTTGCAGCCAGTTGCCTTCGATGGACATGGACGAACCATCGGCGAAGCGCACGTGCGCGTGGCCGAAATCCTCTACCGAGACTTCTGCGACTTCACCCTCAAAGTGGATGGGTGGGTCCGGCATCTTGTCGATGCGCCGGAAGGTCGATGCCGTGACCGTCAACGGCTCCGGCGCGCCGAGCAGCCAGTAGACGGCATCGAGAGGGTGCACCGTTGTCGCCGCCAGGACGCCACCCAGTGACATGTCCTGCCGATGGAAGTAGCGGCCCCAGGGGTAGGACATGGCGTGCCCACCCCAGACCCGCGTATGGTAAATCGGCCCGAGGCCGCCGTCTGCAAGGAATCGGCGTACCGCCTGCTCCGCCGGTGACTGGCGGATCTGGAAACCGATGGTGAACAGCCGCCCTGCCTTGAGGGCAGCCGCCTGCATCGCCTCCCCTTCGACGACACTCATACACAACGGCTTCTCACACAGCACGTGCGCCCCGGCAGCAAAGGCGGCGATGCACTGCTGGGCATGGAACTTCGGCGGTGAGGCAACGATGACGTACTCCGGCGACGATGCGGCCAGCATTTCGTCCGCATCGGCAAAAGCTCGTGTTCCCGTTTCGCCGGAAGCAGCCAACTTTTCTGCCGACGGCAGATGGGGATCAACGACAGCCACCACCTGCGCCTCGGCGACCGGCCCCAGCCACTTCATGTGTTCGCGCCCCATGACACCGGCGCCGATGATGGCGGTGCGGACTCTCTCCATGGGTGCGCCTAGGGCCGGCTCGGACTGCCATCGGGCAGCCGCGTCTGCGTCCATTGCTCGATGGTATCCTCGCAGGGATACTTGGCCGCCAGCTCTTCGTTGATGTCGATACCGAGGCCGGGCAGATCATTCGGATACATGTAACCACCGCGAACTTCGGGCAACCCGGGGAAGATTTCATAACACAGCTCATTGAAGCGGCACCACTCCTGCACGCCGAAATTCGGCGCCCACAGATCCAGGTGCATGTTGGCCGCGTGCCCGACGGGCGACGTGTCACCGGGTCCGTGCCATGCCGTACGGATGCCGTACATCTTGGCAAAGGCCGCCACGTTGCGCGCCGGTGTGATGCCTCCCATCTGCGACACGTGCATGCGGATGAAATCGATCAACCGACCCTCGATCAGCGGCTGCCACTCGCGGGGATGGTTGAACAATTCGCCCATGGCGATCGGTGTCGCACACTGGGACCGAATGTTGTGGAACCAGTCGATGTCCTCCGGTGCCAGCGGATCCTCGAGGAAGAACAGCTTGTACTTCTCCATGTCCTTGGCGAACTGCACCGCATCGATCGGCACCAGGCGCTCATGGATGTCGTGCAGCAGTTCCACTTCAAAGCCCAGCTCGGAGCGGACGTGATCAAAAACTTCGAGATGGGCGCGCATGTAGCCGCGCGGATCGAAGTAGGCACCATCGAGGGCGCCATCCGGGCGCGGCTGCTTTGATTCCATGCCGCCGTAGCCGCCCTGTTGCACGCGGATGTACTGATAGCCCTGCTCCCGGTACTTCTGGATGGACTCAACAATCTCTTCCTTCGTCGAACCTCCGGCGTGGGCATAGCAGGCGGCCGCCTCGCGACACTTGCCTAG
>CALFPI010000217.1 GCA_937919035.1 uncultured Gemmatimonadaceae bacterium | reverse complement strand
GCTGAGAAAATCAGCATGAGCGACAGTCTCGAGGATTGTGTCGCCGAAGCCGACGACGAAGGACTCACTGCCGACAAATTCTGCCGCGAGACGTACGGCATCCGCGTTTCCCTTGGGTCGCCGCTGTCGCACGAAATAGAAGTCTACACCCCTGGAGGCGTAGTCGACCTCGCCGATATCCTGCTTGCCACTGATGCGATCCTCCAACTCGGGATCATCATCGAAATGATCCTCGATCGAACGCTTCTTGCGCCCCGTTACAAAGAGGAACTTGTCGACGCCCTGGTCGATCATCTCCTCAACGACGTACTGCACGACGGGTTTGTGGCCCACGGGCAGCATCTCTTTGGGCTGTGATTTGGTCGCTGGCAGCAGGCGGGTACCCATTCCCGCCACCGGCAGGACGGCTTTATTGACGGGCATTTGTGCTCTGGATGGGCATGGAATCTTGCCTTCCGTGAAATGGCCTAAGATATAGGAAAATATGATAGTACCGACATTCGATCAAGCTGTCGAAATGGCTCTTTGGTCGGCTTGCTCGGAGGCGTGGGGGCCGTTACCCTAGCGGAGCCTCGTTCGCCCTGCAGATTCCTAACAGACGATTCATATGGCCATCCAGATCCTCGATCCAGTTGATTTCATTCCCGGGCACATACGCTTTGCTGTCTTCGATTTTGACGGCACGTTGTCTTTGCTGCGCGCCGGCTGGCAAGAAATCATGGAGTCGTATTTCACCGAAGTCCTGATCGCCGCCGACGCGGCGACGACGCTGGAAGTGCATGCGGTTACCGCCCGAGAGTTCATCACCCGACTCACGGGTCGGCAGACGATCTATCAGGCTCTCGAGTTGGAGCGCCTGGTCAAGGCTGCCGGCGCAGCGGCGCTGCCCGCAGTTCAGTACAAGGCCGAATATCTGCGGCGTTTGCACGCGCATATCGACCACCGACTGAGTTCTCTGCGCGATCACTCCTGCACACCGACCAGGCATCTCGTGCGCGGCAGTGTCGAATTGCTGCGTGCCATACAGGCAGCGGGCATCACCTGTTACCTGGCGAGCGGCACGGACCGGCCCAACGTCGTCGAAGAAGCCGAACTTCTCGGCCTGACCGGTTTCTTTGCCGAAGAGGGTACTGCGCCGCGGATCCATGGCGCCCTGGTGGACCACCACAACTTCTCCAAGCGCATGATCATCGAACAGATCATCCAGGAAAATGCGCTGTCGGGCCCGGAGCTGGTTGCCTTTGGTGATGGTTTTGTTGAGATCGAGGAGGCCCGCCGGGCGGGCGGCATCGCCGTGGGTATCGCCAGTCGTGAAGATGGTGAGGCCGGCATGGATCCCTGGAAGGCGCGTCGCCTGCAGGATGTCGGAGCTCACCTGCTGGTGCCGGACTGGAGTGCGGCAGACGAGTTGCTTGGCCTCCTGGGAATCTCAGCGTGATGGAAGAACTGTCTCGCCGTCGGCTCGACGACCTGCTGCTCAGGTTCAAGAGGTTGAGTGTCGCTGTGGTTGGCGATTTCTTCCTCGACTCCTACCTGGACTGCGACAGTCGCCTGGACGAAGCCTCCGTGGAAACGGGGCGCAATTGTTACCAGGTCGTGCGCACACGACGGCAGGCCGGAGCAGCGGGGACCGTGGCTGCCAATCTCAGTGCTCTCGGCGTCGGCTCCATAAGTGCCATCGGCTTCTGTGGCGACGACGGCGAAGGCTGGGAACTGCGCCGGGCGTTGAGCAGGCTTGCCGTAGGGCAGGAGAGCTTCATCACCGCCGCGGATCGTTTCACTCCGACATACTGCAAGCCGTGTTACGTTGACGACAGCAGCGGCCGCTGGCGCGTGCGCGAGGAACTGGAGCGCATCGATATCAAGAATCGACGCCCGACCTCCCGGACTCTGCAGGACCATCTCTGTGCCGCCCTCAGAGCGGGCATCCCTCAGTGGCAGGCCATTATCGTCGTGGATCAGGTCAGTGAGGATGGCTGTGGCGTTGTCACCCCACGTCTCCGGCGGCAGTTGAGTGAACTGCAGCGCAACCATCCGCAGGTGGTTTTTCTCGTGGATTCACGCAGCCGCATCGACCGCTTCGCGGGACTGCCCATCAAGCCCAATCACCATGAAGCGGCCTCGGCCTTGCACACACGCCCGGCACGATCCGTTCGCGCCGCTCTCGAGCAGGGGCGGCAGCTGGCAGGGCGCTCCCGACGGCACGTGTTTCTCACACTCTCGGCCCGGGGCATGATCGTGTGCGACAAGGATGGCCCCCGGCACATTGCCGGATTTCCAATCACCGATCGGCGCATCGATCCCGTCGGTGCCGGCGATTCGACGACAGCAGCTCTGGTCAGTTGCCTGGCGGCGGGTGCGTCGCCCAACGAGGCGGCGATCGTCGCCAACCTGGTCGGCTCGGTCACGGTGCAGCAGATCGGCACCACCGGTACGGCGTCGCCCGCACAGATCCGCCGCCGCTGGAAGGAGGTTGCTGATGGCCTATCGTCGACTTGATACAGCCGCCGTACGTGTGCATCCTCTGACACAGAGGGCGAGCAAACATGCGCTGAAGGACATCCTGCTGGACCCCGATGCGCCCGCACCCGCCGCCGGTCCCATGGCACCCACCCTCGATCGTGTGGCCACAGCGATCCGCTCCGCCCGCGACGCGGAGGCGTCCGTGATCCTCTGTTACGGGGCGCATCTGGTAAAGAACGGTCTTGCACCGATTGTCACGCGCATGCTGGAGGCCGGATGGATCACCCATCTTGCGACCAATGGCGCCGGTGTGATTCACGATTGGGAATACGCCTATGGCGGGCGTTCGGAAGAGAACGTCCAGGCCAATGTCGCCGACGGTACCTTCGGCGCGTGGGACGAAACCGGGCGTTACACGCAACTGGCGTTGCTCAGTGGTGCCCTCGATGGTATGGGCTACGGCGAAAGTCTTGGCCGCTTCATCGGTGAGGATGGTTGCACGCTCCCGGACCCCGGCCGCTTGCAGCGCGAACTGGTCGCCTGGGCACAGCAGCCCGATGGCGATGATGCAGCCCCGGCACGAGCCGAGCTGCTGCGGGCCATGGCGGCCTTTGGCTGGGCTGGCGGACGACAGCATGTGCCCCATCCGCACAGCCAACACTCTCTGACGGCCGCTGCCTGGCGCCTGAGAGTACCGCTCACGGTACACCCGGGCATAGGCTACGACATCGTCTTTGTACATCCCATGGCGCGCGGCGCCGTGCTGGGGCGCGCCGGTGGGATCGATTTCTCTGTTTTCTGTCAGGCCGTTCACGGCCTGGCCAGTGGTGTGTTGCTGTCCGTTGGCTCCGCTGTCATGGCGCCCCAGGTCTTTGAGAAGGCCGCATCCGTCGCCAACAATCTGCGGCGGCAACAGGGCGACGAGACCATCTCCCCTTTTGTCGCCATCAACGACCTGGCCCCCATGAACTGGGATTGGTCGTCAGGTGAACCACCCATCGACAACCCCGCCTACTACCTGAGGTTCTGCAAGAGCTTTCACCGGATTGCCAGCGAACTCGCCTATGCTGCCGGCGACAATCGCACCTTCATCGCCGGCCTCTGGGAGCGTTTGCGCGACTAACCGGCGGCAAGCTCGATCAGTGTGGCGTGCTGAGCCATGACCTGCTTGGGCACCACCTTGCGCAGGCCTCTCGTCAGCGTGCCATCCTCCTCCGACAGACCGACGGGCAGTACGAGCATACGAACCGGGCGTTCGTGACCGGACAACCCCGCCAGGTCAGCCTCCGTCAGCAACTGCTCACGGACCCGCGCGTGCAGGGGGGCGAAAGCCCGCAGCGCCGCACCCTTGTCGTCGGCGGCTGTCGGCAGGTCCGGCAAATCTGTCTGACGCGCCGCTTCCTCCAGGTCCAGGGTGACGACGATCACCGGGTGACTCCACTGCTGGCGCCCCGTGACCAACACGTGTTCCACCAGAGCGGCCCGTGAATAGATCCGCTCCAGCAGCTCCGGGTTGACGAATTCGCCATTGCCAAGTTTGAACTGCCGGCCCAGACGGCCATTGAACGTCAGAAAACCTTCGTCATCCATACGGAAAAGGTCGCCCGTTCGGTACCACAGGCGGCCGGGCTCAGCCGCATCCTCCACCAGTACCCGCGATGTCTCCTCCGGGTCATTGAGGTATTCGCGCATGACATTGGGGCCGCTGACCCAGAGTTCGCCCACCGTTCCATCGCTGTGAAACTCGTTGCGCGCCGGCGTCGCACGGGCGACTTCGACGCCGTCCTCGCGCACAAGTCGCACATCAAACAGCGGGCGCCCGACGGTGCCGACCTTGCGCCCGTCACGGTGGTTGGCGGCGATCAGCGGAGCGCATTCCGTGACGCCATACCCCTCGAACGCATCGATACCGAGCACGTCCTGAAAGAAGGCCAGGGCTTCCGGGTCGGCTTTGGCCGAACCCACAACCAGGAGGCGCAACTTGCTGCCCACCCGTTTGGCCAGTTGATCCTTGATGGCTGCCACGATCCTGCCACCAATGGTCTTGTCAACGATATGATCCACGAGCCCGGCCTCGCCGCGGGTAACACGGGCGCGCGCTCCTACCGCGCGTTCGACCAGACGTCCCTTGATCCCGCCGGCATCGATCTCCTTGCGCACAGAGCCGAAGACTTTGTCGAGCACGAGAGGTACGGTAAGAAATCCCTCCGGCTCAGCGATACGGATATCAGCCAGGACACGATCCGGCGAGCGCGCCAGGTCGAGGGTCCAGCCTTTGGCCAGGGGATAGTAGATGTTCAGAATGCCCATGGAGTGATAGTCAGGTGCCGACACGAAGAAGCGGAAGTCTTCGGCGGGACTGATTCGATCCCACACGGAAAGAACATTCGCCACAATGTTGCCATGGGTCTGCACAACTCCCTTGGGCAGCCCGGATGATCCGGATGTATAGAGGATCTTCGACTCGTCGGCAGCCGTCGTGTGCACTGCGGGCACCACATCCGTGGAATTTGCCTGCTCCCAGGACATACCCTCCCCACCAACGCCCTCTGTACGGATGATCTGCGGCGCGTGCTGCAGGGCGGAGCGTACCAGTTCGTATTGCACCATACCCTTGCCATCGACGACGAGACACTTGATGGCTGAGCGGGAGATGTTGTGTACGAGAATCTCGGTGGATGACTTGTGGCACAGGGGTACCGCAGTCAGTCCCAGGCGATCAGCCGCGAGAAACACGAGAATCGGTGCAAGACCGCCGTCGGTGAGTATGCCAATCCGTTGCCCCTTGTTCAGCCCCAGTTTCGCCAGCCCTGCCGCGAGTTGATCCCGCAGTACACGCAACTCCGCATAGGTTGTTGGCACGTAGGCCAGGCCGCCCTGCGTTCGCTGCAACTGGCGTAGTGCGGGCTTGTTCGCGTAGCGCTCAAAGCTCTGCTCGAGCAGGTCGGTCAGTGTCTCCATGATTTCCCCGGTACGATCGTCTGTGGAAAGTCAGCACGACGGGCTATGATAGGAGTCCTTTGTGGCGACGGCAACGGCCCTGAACCTTGCGCAAGTTGTTGTTTTATAGTTACGTAACGGTGGTTTCGGGGTCCAGATGCGCGTCGCCAGAGGGCTGGCGCCTTGAGCGGATGCCGGATCCTGCCTTAGTTAGCTGATACTTCGCAGTGTCACCGTTGGGGCGCTCCTGCACGGGCGCCCGGATTGCAGCCCTGTCGTTCCGGTCCAGACATGCCCGACGAAAAATCTAAAAAGACGACTGCCGCCAACGTTGACGGCGCGGCGGATCCCGTCGACCTGCTCGGCGGACTTGAGTCCCTGCTCGAGGAAGAGGGCTCCGGCTTCGACCTGCCGGACGAAGATCTGACCGAAAACGACATCACGGATCTGTTCTCCGAGGACTCGGAGGACCTGGCCGAAGAGCTGCCCCTGCCACAGTCGCGCTCACGGGGGGCCGAGTCGTCACGGGACGCTCGTCGTCAGGATCGGACCACGCGGCGTCGCCGGGATCTTGAAGACTACCGCAACCTCGAGGCCCACCTGCAGGCGACTCCCATTGGCGTCGTTGTGGCCGAGGACCGGATGACGGCCCGGGTCAATCGTATCACTGCTGATAATTCTCTCGAAGAGATCACCGATCTGCTGCGCCGCGAGGGCATCACCCATGGCGTGGACGACGAGGCGATTCGCGCGGCACTGACGAAGGCAGGGCGCGGACAGAATCAGTTTGAAGTCCTCGTCGCCCGTGGCAAACCGCCGAGGGTCATCAAACCGACATCTATCGTGCACCATCTGCCTCGTGAACTGATCACCGGTGACACGGAAGCAAAGACGCCTTTCGAGCGCCTCAAACTTGCCATCGAGGGTCCCTATCTCGAGGCGTGCAAGTCCTGGCAGGGGCCGGTCAAGATCGTACGCAAGGGAGATACCCTCTCCGAAGTGATCACGGCGCAGACCGAACCAGGCATCGACGTCCGCGGGCAGCCTCTGGAAATGACAGCCCTCGACGATGTCACCCTTGGGGTTGGTGATCATGTCACGCTCTCCGAAGATGGCATGACTGCCGTCGCTGACCTGTTCGGCTATGCGGGTCTGCTTGGTGGCAAGCCGACGGTGATCTCCCCCATCTGGTTGTCCACCGACCATATGGAGGCCCGCTTCGTCTTTCATGCCCCCAAGAACGGACCACCCCCGATTCCCACGGAGGAAGATCTCTACAGTCTTCTGGAGATGAAGTGGATCGAGTTCGGTATCATGGATCGCCAGCTCGAACTCATCTGTGCCAGGCTCAAGGAGAAGCAGGCGCTGCCCGTGACCGTGCCCATCGCCCAGGGGACGCCGGAAATCCAGGGCGAAGACGCACAGATCAAGTACGCCTTCGATCCGTACGAGCTGATCAAGTGGAGCAACCTGCAGAGCATTCTCAACCTGAAGGCTCCCGAGGCAATTGAGCAGGCCCTGCGCGAGGCCTACGAAGGCGACCACGAAGAGGCCGATGAGAGTAGCATATGCTTCAAGGCCGTGCGTCCCGGGGAAATCGTCGTCGAGAAGATCCCGGCAACAACAGGCATACCAGGGCAGGATACCCAGGGCGAAGAGGTCGTGC
>CALFPI010000216.1 GCA_937919035.1 uncultured Gemmatimonadaceae bacterium | reverse complement strand
GCCGATTTCAAAGCGCACCGTACCCCCTCGATCGGCCAGATCGAGACTGAGATTGTCACCGATGGCGTCGACCTGAATCGCAGTGAGTCGCGCGCCCTGCACCGGCACGAGGTTGGTGACGCGTATGGCACGCAGCGTCGTGCTGTCCAGTTCCTTCAGGTTCAGCGTGACGCGGTGTTCCTTGTTGTTCCTGACGAGCTCCTGCGCTCGAAACACCAGGCGGTCGAGTGGATTCGAGACGAGATCGCGCTGAGCCTCGCCGGTGGAGAGGTGAACCTTGAACAGTTCGAGGGGGGGTGCGTTCTCAGCAAATACGAGGGTCACATGCGAGGCCGCCACGGCGCGGCCCAGATCCAATTCGATCCACCAGTCGTCCGCCGGATCCTCGGCGTCGGGGTTCCACCCTGTGGCCCCATTGTCGTCACCCACCTGACGGGCGCCACGCGCATCGCTGCCGGCGACGATTCCACCGCCCCATCGCACCACGTCTGCGGCGGCGTCGATATTCCGTCGCGCCGGGACCAGGTGGACGGTACCATCCGCCGAGACCTCGACCGCGCCTCGGGGATACTGCCAGCGCCGCCAGTCGTCGGCGCTGTCGAAGAGCAACTCCGTCGCGGCAGATCGATCGGGGCAGACCAGGACAAGCAGGCAGGTGGTCAGCAGATGGATGATGGGGCTGCGAAGAGCCCCGCAACCGGCCAGAATCTGCCCATTTTGCCCCGACGAAGAGAAAACACTCGTCTGTTGGATCTGTAGACCTTTGGGTGAAAGGAAACGCGCACTGCAGGGAGCAGGAGGCCCACGTACGTCTGGGCAGGCTGGAAACCTATCAGATCGCCAGCGACGACGCCATGCACCACGAGTGAGAGTTCGCGAGCCACATGGCGTGCCCGGATTCCTGCACACACAGGTGATGCCGTTCATGTGCGAGGATTGTCGCGCTTGCTACCTTCTCACAGAAATCCTCGTAGAGACGCACCCGACCCGTACAGGAGCCCCCGTTGAGCAGATCTCTGGATGCGCTGCGTTTCGACAATCGCTTCACCCGTCAGTTGCCATCGGATCCGGAGTCGACCAACCAGCGGCGGCAGGTCATGGGTGCCTGTTACTCGCGCGTACTGCCGCAGCACACACAGCAGCCGGTACTCGTCGCCTGCGCCCGCGAGGTGGCTGAGTTGCTGGATCTGACGGAAGCGACGTGCGCCTCCGAGCAGTTCCTCCGGGTGTTCTCCGGCAATGAGGTGTTGGCCGCCATGGACCCGTACGCCATGTGTTACGGCGGCCACCAGTTCGGTCACTGGGCGGGACAACTCGGCGATGGCCGTGCCATCAATCTCGGTGAGACCCTCAACCGCGACGGCCAGCGCTGGGTCCTGCAACTCAAGGGGGCCGGGCCCACACCGTATTCGCGCACGGCCGATGGTCTGGCGGTGCTGCGCTCCTCCGTGCGGGAGTTCCTCTGCAGCGAAGCCATGCACCACCTCGGGGTGCCGACGACCCGCGCCCTCTCCCTTGTCCTGACCGGCGATCCGGTTGTGCGCGACATGTTCTACGACGGCAATCCGCAGGCGGAACCAGGTGCCATCCTCTGCCGCGTCGCTCCTTCCTTCACACGTTTCGGCAACTTCGAGATCTTCGCTGCGCGGCAGGAGTGGGATGTGTTGCAGCAGTTGCTGGACTACACGATCCGCACCGATTTCCCGCACCTGCCGGAACCCGGCATCGACACCTACCTGATGTGGTTCGACGAGGTCTGCCGCCGGACGGCGGCGATGATCGTGCACTGGATGCGTGTCGGCTTCGTGCACGGCGTCATGAACACCGACAACCTGTCCGTCCTCGGACTCACCATCGACTACGGACCGTATGGCTGGCTCGAGGACTATGACCCGGACTGGACACCGAACACGACGGACGCCGAGGGCCGCCGCTATCGTTTCGGGCAGCAGCCACAGATCGGTCAGTGGAATCTGGGACAACTGGCCCGCGCTCTGGCGCCCATCGTCGGGCAGGTCGAGCCCCTGCAGGAATCCCTCATGCGCTACTCAAGCCTGTACAACGACGGCTACAACGCCATGATGGTACAGAAGCTGGGTCTGGGGTGCTTCGATCCGGCGACCGATGTGGATCTGATCAACGATCTGCAGTCGGTGCTGCAACTGCGCGAGACCGACATGACGATCTTCTTCCGCGCCCTTGCAGAGGTCTCCCTCGGAGAGATCGCGCCAGGCGGCGATGAGGCCGACGCACGGGCCCCCTTCGAGGCGGCCTACTACCAGACCGATCCTCTCACCGAAGCGCAGCGCCATGACACGTTGGGCTGGATGCGGCGCTACGTCGATCGCGTGCGTCGCGACGGCACACCTGACGACACGCGTCGCCAGGCGATGAACGCTGTCAATCCGAAGTATGTGCTGCGCAACTACCTGGCACAGCTGGCCATCGACAAGTCGGCAGAAGGCGACCACACCATGGTAGAGGAACTGCTCGAGGTGCTGCGTCACCCATACGACGAGCAACCCGGAAAAGAACAGTTTGCGCAGAAGAGGCCCGAATGGGCCCGGCATCGGGCAGGTTGCTCGATGTTGTCCTGCAGTTCCTAGATGTCCGGCAGTTCGTAGATGTCCGGCAGTTCGTAGTTGTCTTGCGACCTACCCCCACGCCTTCTCGTAGGCCGCGATGATCCGATCCAGCATCGCGTCTTTCTGTGCGTCGACCTGCAACCGCGCCGGCTCCGCATCCAGCCAGGCGATGCACGCCTCGACGCCGCGCGCAAATGGCACCGTCGCTACGTAGTCGGGCACCAGTTCGCGCACCTTGCTGTTGTCGAAGACAACGCTGCACGCCTTGTCACCCAGCAGACCGGCACCGGTGGCTGGATCAAAGTGATGGATCAGATCTGAGGGCACGTGCACCATCTGCGGCACTGCACCACAGGCCCGCCCGAGGCTGGCATAGATCTGGTTCCACGTCAGCACTTCGTCGCTGGTGATCTGAAATGCGTGGCCGATGGACTTGGGATGGCCAAGCAGACCAACGAAGGCTTTGGCGAAATCCGTGTTGTGTGTCATCACCCACAGGGACTCGCCGTCGCCGTGGACGATGACCTTCTTTCCTGCCCGGATCCGTGACACAACCGTGGCACCGCCACCAACAGCCGTTGGCAACGACGCCGGCCCGTAGGTGTGCGAAGGGCGCACCACCGTCATGGGAAAGCCGTTCTGCCGGTACTCCTGCATCAGCCGATCTTCGCAGGCGATCTTGTCGCGCGAGTACTGCCAGAAGGGGTTGGCCAGGGGTGTCGCTTCCGTGATCCGGTGATGGGTGATCGGCTTCTGGTACGCCGAGGCGGAGCTGATGAAGATGTACTGCCCCGTCTTGCCGCCAAACAGCTCGATATCTCGTTCTACCTGATCGACGCGGAAGGCGATCCAGTCGACGACGACGTCGAAGCTGTGTTCCGCCAGAAGTGCCGCCACGCCGGCGCGGTCCTCGTTGATATCCCCTTTCAACACCTGCACACCTGGCGGCAGCTCGACCTGCCGTTGACCACGGTTCAGCAGGTAGAGCTCAATACCGCGTTCGGCTGCCAGCGCCGTGCAGGCAGTGCTGATCGTGCCTGTGCCACCAATGAAGAGAACCTTCATGATCTGTCTTCCTCTGCGTGAGCTTTCAGTGTGGCAGGTGTGACTTCAGGAGGGCATACAGGTAGGCGCCAACCAACGCTCCGGCGAGCGTCACCAGGGCCAGCATCTGGCCGCTGCCGATCTGCGCGTAAATGGGTCCGGGACAGGCGCCGGTGATGGCCCAGCCCAGGCCGAAGAGCACACCGCCGATGATGGTGCCCTTCTGCAATGGTTTGACTTTGAGAACCGGCTGTTCGCCATCCACCGTCTGTAGTCCGAGCCATTTGATCAGTGCCACCGAGGCGGCCCCGACAGCAACAGCAGAGCCGATAATGAGGTACATATGCGCTTCCTGAAATAGAAACATCTGCTCGATCCGGAACCAGGAAGCCACTTCAGACTTGATCAACAGAATGCCGAAGAAAATGCCGATGAAGAGAGATGAGATACGCATCGATCGCCCCTATAGCCCCTGGTAGTGAGTAATGGCCGTCGACACCAGGCCACCAACGAAAAAGCTCAGCGTCGCAACCAGGCTGGACCACTGCAGATTGGACAGGCCGGTGATCGTGTGACCCGATGTGCAACCGTCGGCATAGCGTGTGCCGAAACCCACGAGCAGCCCGCCGAGGAACAACTTGATCATGCCCGTGGGAGTTGCCATGGATGCAGGCAACAGCACGATCGCTTCGGCCGACAGGAACCGCGCGGCGACAAAGGCGCCGATCAGGATGCCGACAACAAAAAGCAGGTTCCATGATTCCTTGCGCCAATCGTTATCCCGCAGATAGGCGATGCTTGATCGCCCGGGGAAGGTGATGGAGCAGACGTGGCGGAAGCTGCTCGATATGCCGAAGGTCTTGCCCGACAACAGTAGCAAGGCCGGCACAGTCAGGCCGATGAGTGGCCCGGCAACGTACCACGGCCAGGGGTGCAGGAACCAATCCATGGGTGTTTCTCCGACGGGGGTGGGCCAGGTTGTGTCTTGAGAACAGGTAAAGGAGGATGCCGCTGGCGGTCAACTCTCCGCGGACCTACTCTAGCACAAAGTCCAGTGAACCCGGCCCACCTGGAGCATATCTGATGGATGAGATTCACATTGCCATCGTCGGCCTCGGACACCGCGCTCTGGGCTGGATCCACCTGTTGCAGCGCATATCAGGCTATCGCATCGTCGCCGTCTGCGATCCGATCGAGGCCCTCCTCGAACCAGCTCTGGCGGCGCTGACCAACCGGGACGGCGTGCGCGCCACCACGAATTATGCAGACATACTTGCCGATGACGGCATCGACGCCGTCGCCCTGTGTGTGCGCTGTCGCGAGCAAGGGGCCCTGGCGGCGATGGGGTTGGAGGCAGGCAAACACGTGAACTCCGAAGTGCCGGCAGCACACTCCATCGAGGACTGCTGGCGGATTGTCCTGGCCGCCGAACGCTCGGGCAAGGTCTACCAGCTGGCCGAACAGACCCGCTACTGGGGTTTCGTTGATGCCTGGCGTCAGATCGTGGCCGAGGGACAGATCGGCAGGGTCACCTTCTGTGAAGGGCAGTATATCGGCTACTACGGGACCCGCGTGTTCTTCCAGGATCCGCACACCGGCCGGCACTACGGCGTCGACGAACTGGCGCAGCACCCGCAGGCACGGCCGACGTGGCTGCAGGACATGCCCCCCATCCATTACCTGCCCCATGAACTGAGCCCCAAGCTCAAGGTTCTCGATGATCGTGTCGTCGAGGTCACCGCCATGAGTACGGGGTCACCCAGCTATGCGCACCCTGAGATCACGTCGCCCGATATCCAGGTGGCGCTGATGAAGACCGAAAAGGATGCCCTGCTGCGCATGGCGACGGGCTTCACCCAGCCCGTGAGCCACACCCGCGGCCATCACTGGTATCACGTGATGGGTACCGGCGGCAGCATAGAATGGTCACGCAGCGGCCGGGAGCGACCGAAAATGTGGCGCGCAGACGGCCAGATGCACGATATGGCCGATGTCGACTGGCGTCTCGAGCGCACCGACGCCCCAGCCGAGGCCCGCGCCAGTGGTCATGGGGATGCCGACTACTACGTACACGCCGCCTTCCGTGACGCCATTCTCCATGGTGGGACCGTCCCCTTTGATGTCTACGCCGCCATAGACACCGCCGCACCGGCGATTCTGGCGGCCGATTCCATTGCCGCCGGCACGAAATTGATGAAGGTTCCGGACTTCCGTCCAGGCGCGGCACGCCAGAGGGGTGAAAGGCCGGGGCCTGCTCCGGGCGATGCTCCGGGTGATGCTCCGGGTGATGCTCCGGGTAATGCACAGCATGGCAGCTGAATCCATGGCAGCGGCGTAACATGCGTATCGGTCTGCTTGATGGTTTCTCCGGGTTGTCCGCCTATGTCGCCGAGATCCTCAGCATGTGGGGGGTCCTCAATCTGTCTCGCCTGGGTCCGGCAGAACTCACGAGCCTCGATCCAGCGACGACGCCGGTCCTGCTGCTGCCCACCGGCATCGACACAGACAGCCGAGTAGCAGGTGTCATCCTGGCCTATGTCCAGCAAGGTGGGGTCGTCGTCACCTGCCTGCCCGGCCCACAACTGGCCCAAGCAGCCGGTATCAACGTGGACGGGGATCGGGCAGGAGCGCAGCGCCTGCGGCTGACGGCAGCACCCATGGCCGGCCTGGCGGGTGAAAGCCTGGTCGTTGTTGGCCCCGCGCAGCGATGGTCCTTGTTGGGAGCAGAGACAACCCCGTTGGCCATGCTCTATCCGCCGCAGATCGAAGCCGGAATCGATGCTCTGGGTGAGGCCCCCGGGATCGTGCGGCGCGACGTCGGCAACCATGGTGGCGCCATCATCGCCCTCGCCTTCGACCTGCCGCTGGCGGTGCTGCTGCTGCGCCAGGGCGATCCGGCACGCGCCGAGTCCACGGGCCGTGCCGACGGTCCGGCGCGGCCGAACCATCTGGCCTGCGAGGTGGGTCCCCAGGAACCGGACTGGATCCCGTACGCCGATCTGCTGGGCCGCCTGTTGGCGGAGCTGGTGTCATCAGCCTTTCCGTGCCCCCTGCCCCATCTCTGGCACCTGCCGCAGGGCGCACCAGGTATCATCCTCTACTCCGGCGACGAAGATGGGGCTCAGGTCGAGTGGAATCGTCAGCAGTTTGACGAGATGACCGCTGCCGGCGGCCGCATGAATCTCTATATGATCCCCGGTAACACCCATTCCACCACTGAGGACGTCGCTGCCTATCGGCAACATCATGACGTCGGCCCCCATCCCAACATCCGCGCCCTCGACAACGCACCCGTCTCTGCGCGCATCGAGGAGATGGTGCGGCAGATCCACCAGTTCGAAGAGCAGTTCGGCGTGTGCGCACACAGTCTGCGCAATCACTGCATCGCCTGGGCCGGATACCTCGAACCGGTGGCTGCCATGGCGACCTGTGGCA
>CALFPI010000215.1 GCA_937919035.1 uncultured Gemmatimonadaceae bacterium | reverse complement strand
ACTGAGCCTGATGGTGGTCGCAGGCTGTGGCGATCCCTGCGCCTCACCCGAGAGCGAGGCGATCCTCGCCCGGGCAGCTGCCGAAGAGGGTGCGGTGCGGACCGAGTCCGGCCTTGTGTTTCGCCAGCTGCAGGCCGGATATGGGCCCCTGCCGACACTGGCAAACCGGGTGCAGGTGCACTACGTCGGCCGCTTTGCGGATGGTACCGAATTCGACAACTCGTACAAGCGCAGGGGACCCTCCTCGTTCCAGCTGGATGAAGTCATCCCCGGGTGGACGGAAGGGCTGCAGTTGCTCAACGGTGGGGGCAAGGCAAAGCTGACGATTCCCGCAGGGCTCGCCTATGGCAAGAAGGGCAAGAAGGGCTCGATCCCGCCGTGTACGACGCTGATCTTCGAGGTCGAACTGCTGGGCATCTACGACCAGTGACCCAAGACGGGACCCTGAGTCCTGAGGAGATGGACTGTGCCGGATAACGCGGAGCGGGAAGTCATCACCGTTGGTGGCGTCATTGCCCCTTCTCAGATGGGCATTACACAGACCCACGAACACCTGCAGCTGGATGCCATGGACCACTACGGTGGTTACGGCTTCGTCATCGATGACGAGGCGCTGGTCATCGATGAACTACTGCCCTTCACCCAGGCCGGAGGGCAGACGATCTGTGATGTGACGGTGGACGAGATCGGTCGCAATCCGGCGGCGCTGGCGCGGATCTCGGCCGCAGCCGGTGTACACGTCGTCATGGGCGCCGGGTGGTACCGGGAATTCGGCTATCCGCAACAGGTGGAGGAGTGCACGAGCAACCAGCTCGCCGACATCCTCGTGCGTGACATCGAGCAGGGCGTAGGTGACAGTGGCATCCGCGCCGGTTTCATCGGTGAGATCGGCACGGGCCGGCACTACGTCAAACCGGCTGAGGAACGGGTGTTCCGCGCGGCAGCACTGGCGCAGGCACGCACGGGCGTGGTGATCTCCACTCATACGACCCGCTGGGGGACGCTGGCGCAGGAGCAGATCGATATGCTGCGGGAGTTCGGCGCCGATCTGTCGCGGGTCATCATCGGCCATCTGGGGGACCGACGTGGGGTGCATCACCTGCTGCCCATCGCTGAACAGGGCGTCTATGTCGAAGTCGACAACATCGGTTACCTGGATTACCAGCCGGAAGATGTGCGCGCCGACAATGTCGCCGCTCTCGTGCGCGAAGGCTTCGTTGAGCAGGTCCTGCTGTCGGAGGACATCTGCATGCTCGAACATCTCAAAGCCCACGGCGGCAAGGGCTACGGCTACCTGCTCGAGATCTTCATACCCATGCTGCGGGAGCGGGGCGTGGAACAGGCCGATATCGACATGATGCTCATCACCAACCCCGCCCGCGCTTTCTCACGCGCCGTGGGCACAGCAGGCTGATCAGGCAGTTCGTGATTGGGCGGAGGCAAGTGTCTTGCCCGCCAGATACGTCCGCAGGTAACTGAAACCCACAAGCCGTTTGTGGTCTTCGTCCCAGAGGCGATAGCTGAGGGCGCGCAGGCTGGTACGCAGCGTCACATGGTTGACATCCTGGAACATAGGATTGGCGTCGTGGCACTCCTGCAGATTGTAGTTCGGGATCCGCGGGCTCAGATGGTGTATGTGGTGGAAGCCGATGTTGCCACTGAACCACTGCAGTACGCGTGGCAGCTTGTAAAACGATGACCCCTCAAGTGCATGCCGCACGTAGCTCCATTCCTCGTGGCGTTCCCAGTACGTATTCTCGAACTGGTGCTGCACATAGAACAGCCAGATACCGGCCGAGCCGGCGAAGAACAGAATTGGCAGCTGAATCATCAGGTACGCCTTGAAGCCGATGGTCAGGCTGGCAACAACGATGATGGCTGCCAGAGCCAGATTCGTGCGGATGGCACTCCAGCGAATCCGCGGCGTGTCACTGGGCAACCATATGCGGTAGTGGACCACGAAGAGGTACAGGGGTGCCACACCAAAGAGGAACAACGGGTTGCGATAGACCCGGTAGATGAAACGCTGCCACCAGGGCATTGACACGTACTCGGCGACGGTCACCGTCCAGACATCACCGGTGCCACGATGGTCGAGATCGCCGGCGTGGGCATGGTGGCTGGCGTGACGGTTGCTCCAGTAGTACGACGGCATATAGGTCAGCAGGGCGGTAATGAAGCCCAACCCCCGGTTGGCTCTGTGGGACTTGAAGAACGAACCGTGACCACAATCGTGGACGATGATGAAATTTCTTGTCAGGAACCCGGCGGCAGGAATGGCCAGTGCCAGAGT
>CALFPI010000214.1 GCA_937919035.1 uncultured Gemmatimonadaceae bacterium | reverse complement strand
TGGTCATCAGTGTGCCACTGAATCAAAAACTGTGGGATGAATCCGATGTCTGGGCAGGGCACATGAAGCGCTACGACCGCGAAGAACTTGTGGCGCAACTGGAACGGGCTGGCTTCTCCATCCACACAGTGCGAACCTGGGGGTTTCCCCTCGGTCGGATCTACCATCGTCTGCTGTTCGGACCGTGGATCAGGCGCACAGCAGCCATGAATGCTGACGAGCGCAATCAACGCAGTGACACCAGAGCCGCTGGGAATCGCCAGCTGGTTGAGGCTGTTGCCGGCCTGTTCCGTTTTGACGAGTTGTTTTCACGTTCTGCGCTTGGGCGGGGTATCGTCGTCAGCGCACGCAAGCGCTGAGGGAGAAGGCGTCATGGTAGGGATCGGTGTCATCGGCTATGGTTATTGGGGGCCGAATCTGGTGAGGAATCTTGCCTCTCTGGCCACGGCGGATCTGCGTGTCGTGTGTGATCGGGCGGCAGATCGATTGCAGCAAGTTGGGCGCCTCTATCCGGGTGTCGCTCTGGTCGATTCTGTCGCCGATGTGCTGCAGCGAAGTGACGTTGATGCCGTCGTCGTCGCGACTCCGGCAGATGGTCATTTTGACCTGGCGCGTCGAGTGCTCGAATCGGGGCGATCCGTGTTTGTCGAGAAGCCCCTGGCCAGAAGTGCCGCCGAGTGTGAAGAGTTGATTGAACTGGCGGCACGGAAAAACCTTGTGCTCATGGTGGGGCACACCTTCGAGTACAACGCTGCAGTTGATTACGTCGAGGATCTCATCACTCGGCGCGACCTCGGACAGATCTACTATATCTACTCGCAACGACTGAATCTGGGGGTCGTCCGGCGGGACGTGAATGCCCTGTGGAACCTGGCCCCCCACGACATCTCCATCGCTCTTCGCTGGCTCAAGAAGGAACCTGTTCGTGTCTGCGCCCGGGGTTATACGTATCTACAGGCCGGCGTCGAGGATGTGGTCTACCTCGATCTCGAATTTGCCGACGGCGTCGCCGTACACATCCATGTGAGTTGGCTCGACCCTGGGAAGGTCCGGCGCACGACTGTTGTCGGCAGTCGCAAGATGGTGGTATACGATGACGCCAGTACCGAAGCCAAGATTCAGGTCTTCGACAAAGGCATCGACCGTGAACCGGTTGCCGGTGGCAACCCGGTATACGGCTCGCTGGGGGAGTTCGATTCCTTCGGCAAGTTTCAACTGACGCAGCGTGCTGGTGATCTGCTCATTCCGAAAATCGACTTCACTGAGCCACTGAAGCGTGTATGCAGCCACTTCGTCGACTGCGTCCGTGATGGAACAAGGCCGCTGACAGATGGGGAAAGCGGGCTGCGCGTGGTCCGTATCCTCGAAGCGGCAACCCTGTCCCTGCGTCAGGGCGGCATCGCCGTAGAACTCGAAACACGATAGGGGATCTCCGTGTACCGAAACCAAAAGATCGGCCTGACCATTCCGGCGTACAATGAAGAGCGGTTGATCGGTCCGACGCTCGACTCGGTTCCCGAACTTGTGGATCTGATCTACGTCGTCAATGATTGCAGTACAGATGGGACGGCGGAGGTCGTGCGCGCGCGCGCCGCCGCCGATCCTCGCATTGTCCTCGTGGAGCACGAGCAGAATCAGGGCGTGGGTCAGGGCATCATCACTGGCTATCTGCAGGCGAGTGAGGCGGGTTGCGACATCTGCGTCGTGACCGGGGGGGACCATCAGATGCCGATGGAACAGATCCCCGCGTTGCTCGATCCACTTGTTGATGGCCTTGCCGATTACTCGAAGGGCAATCGCTTTCTCATGCCGGATGACGGTCTCGATGGCATGCCATTGTCACGCATGTTGCCGAACGCATTGATCTCCTTCATGACCAAGATGGCCTCCGGGTACTACAAGATCTTCGATGTCGTCGATGGCTTTACGGCTATCAGCAAACGTGCCATTGACCTGGTGGATTGGGATATTGCCTGGAAGGGCTACGGCTACCCGATGGACTTTCTCGTGCGCATGAACGCATACGGCCTTCGTGTCGTTGACGTGCCACGAAGGGCGATCTACCTGGAGGGCGAGCGGCAGTCGCAGATCAAGGGATTCAGCTACTTTTTGAAGGTGGCGCCCATGCTCGTGCGCGACTTTTTCTGGCGTCTGTTCACGCGTTTCCTGATCCGCGATTTTCATCCGTTGTTCTTCTTCTACCTCTTCGGACTGCTGTTTCTGCCCCTTGGGGTAATTTTCGGGGGATTCCTCGTATACCAGCAGTACACAGGTGCGGGTGTCAGTGGTCCCCGTGCGGTGGTTTGTGCGCTCATGATCATGAGTGGCCTGCAATTCCTCCTGTTCGCCATGCTTTACGACATGGAAGAGAGCAAGTGAGAGCGTGAGAGTCGTCACCATCGTCGGCGCTCGTCCGCAGTTCGTGAAGGCCGCGATCGTTTCTGCCGCTATCGACGTATGCCGGGAATCAGGTGGTGACATCGACGAGCGCCTGGTACATACAGGGCAGCACTATGATCATGCCATGTCCGATGTGTTTTTCGATCAACTCGGAATGCGGCCGCCCATGTTGAATCTTGGAGTTGGGTCGGGCTCACACGCGCAGCAGACTGCGAAGATGATGGTTGGCATCGAGTCGGCTTTGGCGAGCGAGATGCCAGATTGGGTACTACTCTATGGCGACACGAATTCGACGTTAGCCGGTGCTCTTGTGGCGGCCAAGATGCATCTGCCAGTTGCACATGTGGAGGCGGGGCTGCGCAGCTTTAATAGACGGATGCCTGAGGAGGTGAATCGTGTACTCTGCGATCATGTATCGCGGTTGTGCCTCTGTCCGACAATGACAGCGGTGCGCAACCTGGCCACGGAAGGTGTCACGAAGGGCGTCGAATTCGTTGGCGACGTTATGCTCGATTGTGTCGATCGGTTTCTTCCCGCTGCAAGGCAATATTCGACAATCCTGGAGGATCAGGGATTGCAGGGACCGAAGGACCCTGGTAGCTACTTTCTCGCCACGGTCCACCGGCCGGAGAACACGGAGGATCCGGATCGTCTGAACGCCATCTTTGCGGCTCTGGGGCGCCTCCCGGCGCCAGTTCTCGTGCCGTTGCATCCGCGCACGCGCAATGTCTTGCCAGAGAAACTTCCGGGCGACATACGGATTCTGCCGCCGTTGTCTTACCTGGACATGTTGGTGCTTCAGCGCAGCGCTCGCATGATTCTTACCGATTCTGGAGGCGTCCAGAAGGAAGCATATTTCCTTGGTGTCGCCTGTGTGACCCTAAGAGACGAGACCGAATGGGTTGAGACGGTGGAGGAGGGTTGGAATATCGTTGCCGGCGCACAAGAGGATGTGATTCTCCAAGCCGTCGCCACGCTAGAGGGAAATCCTCCGCAGACGGGGCGAGGAACGGCATTCGGCGAGGGGAGAGCGGGGGAGAGCATTGTAGAGTTGTTGCTGCGCGGAGCTGATTGCGGATGAGGGGCGGCCACCTCATGGTCTTCATCAGCGACCGGCTTTCCGACCTGGTAGACAAAGGAGAGGTCCTGCCTCGGTACTACAATCCCGGGGACCTGTTCGAACGAGTCACGATCGTTGTGAGTAACTGGCGTGATAGTGATATCGACGCGAGCCTGGTGCAGCCCATGGCTGGCTCGGCGCACCTTGAAATCATACAGCACACACTTCCCTTCGTGGTGACATCCTTTGGTTGGCGCTTCATCGATCGCTGGTTGCGCCGGGGCGTGGAGCGACTCGTCCCCTTGAAGCCGGATCTGGTCTGGACCTTGGGTTGTTTTCAGCACGGGCAACTCGGCGCTCGCGTGAGCAGGGCTGCTGGTGTACCCATGATCACGTCCCTGCATGGGCGTTGGGACGTAGATGAAAGGCAGAGCCTGCCGCGCTGGATCTACAGCAAATTGCGCGTGCGAGCTGAGGAGGAATCTTTGCGCACGGCCGACCTCGTGATCCCCGTCTATGCAGATATCATACCCTACGCACAGAAGCGCGGTGCCCGGCGAATCGAGGTCGTCTACAATACCATCAATGCTGCTGCGCTCGTGCGTAAACAAGACTATGCATTGTCGCAGCCCGCACGCCTCCTGACCATCAATCGCCAGGTTCCACAGAAGGATCCCTCGAATATACTTCGGGCCCTGGCAGAGGGTGATTTTGACTGCAGTCTTGATGTGATCGGCAACGGCCCGATTCATGCGCGACTGGAGTCACTCGTTAACGAGTTGGGGTTGTCAGCGCGGGTTCGTTTCATCCCTGCCATGCCAAACAAGCAAGTCTGCGCCCTGATGCACAGCTACGACGTCCTGCTGGGAACGTGCCATTACCATGGCATTTCCAAGGGGTCGCTGGAAGCGGGTTATGTGGGGCTTCCTATTGTGCTCAACCAGCGACGCCCTGAGCCGATCCAAGAACTTAAAGATGACTGGATGGTTGTGGTGGAGGATTCGGTGGCTGGCTACAGGTCCGCACTGACGAGATTGCTCTCTGATGAGGCCCTACGGCGCCGTCTGGGCGAGGCAGCTCACGCGAAAGTTCGTGATGTGTTTCGTCCTCAGGAGGGTGAGTCGCGGCGAGCGCACCTGTTTGCCGAGACTGCTGGCCAGACTGCTGACCAGACTGCTGATGCGGGGAGCGCGTCCGAGTGAAAGCGGTCCAGGCCACGTATGATGTGTGTTTGCTGACAACTGGTTTTCCACGATTCAGTGGAGATCTTTTCGGGGTGTTTGTGCTCGAACTCGCGCGGGCGCTAGTGCGGCAGGGCGTGCGAGTCGCAGTACTGGCGCCGCATGATCAAGATGCGGCCTTGACCGAGGAGGTCGACGGCATCCATGTGCAAAGATTCCGCTACTTCGTGTCGCGCTGGCAGCGACTGGCGTATGGTGGCGGCATGCCGACAAACCTGCGTGCAAGCTGGGTGGCGCGCCTGCAGGTACCCTTCTTCCTGTTGGCCTTCTGGTTGCGGGCCCTGCGCATGGCGCGTCGGTCCCACGTGTTGCATTGCCAGTGGACGATCAGTGGTCTCGTTGGCTATCTGGCGACACGATGGAGCCACACGCCGGTGGTATTGACGGTCCGTGGCAGCGACTTCCACCTGGCAAAGAGCGGCATCGGGGCATGGGTCAATCTTTTCATCTATCGGCGTATGTCTTCGGTTCTGACGGTGAGCGAAGACCTGGCGCGGCACATTGGTTCGCTGGGTGTAGATCCGCAGCGTCTTCATGTTGTCACAAATGGTGTGGACGAACGTTTCCACCCGGCAGATGCGGGCGCTTCCCGCGAGCAACTCGGGCTGCCGACGGAGCCGCTGATCGTGCTCTTCGTTGGTCTTCTCGTGCAGGTCAAGGGACTCGACGACCTTCTCGATGCCCTGGGACAACTGCAGGATCTGCCGTTCCTCTGTGTCCTCGTCGGGGATGGACCGTTGCGCGAACATCTTGGCCGTCGAGCCGAAGATGAGGGACTGGCGGATCGAATTGAGTTTGTCGGGCGACGGTCTGCCAACGAGATCCCATGCTGGATGGCCGCAGCGGATATCCTCGTGCTGCCGAGCCTGTCCGAGGGGCGCCCCAATGTCGTGCTGGAGGCGCAGGCTTGCGCCCTGCCGGTTGTTGCCACTGCTGTGGGGGGGACACCGGAGTTGCTCGAGGATGGCGTCAATGGTCTGCTTGTCGCCGCCGGTGACGGCGCCGCCCTTGCAGCCGCTCTGCGTCGATTGCTGATCGACAAAGATCTGCGCCACGGACTGGGTCGTGCTGGCCGCGAGCGTCTCGTCGCCGGCGGCTTTTCGTGGGATGCAAGCGCAACACGGACGCGACAGATTTACGCCGATGTGGCAGGGCTCTGAAGCATGTGTGGTATTGCCGGAAAAGTCTTCGCCGACAGAGAGCGGCCCGTAGCTGAGGATCTTGTGCGACGCATGTGTGGTGCGATGACGTATCGGGGCCCG
>CALFPI010000213.1 GCA_937919035.1 uncultured Gemmatimonadaceae bacterium | reverse complement strand
ACCGACCGACCCGCCAGCCGACCAGCGTAGCCGCTCAAGGCAAGTGCTGCGACCCTGGGCTGCGCGACATCTGCTTCGAATTCGGCCAACACGCGCCAATCCGTTACCGGCGCAAAACCGGCGGCTGCCGCAATCCGCTCGTCACGAGCCAGCGCGTACAGGGCCATGTAGCCGCCCCGCGATGTCCCACTCGTGACGATGTGGCCCACTGTTGCAAGCCCTCGCTGGACGCAGGTATCGATGACGGCCCTGGCCTCTTCGGCGAAAACCACAAAGGGATCGACGCCACCCATCAGTGAATTCCTCAGTCCGTGAATCCCCTCGCCGAAGTGGTTGATCGCTTCGCCATGGCCGACGAAATCGAAACTCAACGTCCGATGCCCGGCCGCCAGAAACGCGTTGGGCGCGTAGTTGTACGGCTCGCGAAACAATGTGCTCTCCCGTGCGCCGGCGAAGGCCAGCAGGAGTGCCGGTGCAGGCGCCAGGCGATCAGGCTGTGGGGACAGCACGGTGACGACAAACCGCCGCTCGCCCACCTCCATGGAGAAATCCTCGCGCACCCGCTCGTCAGAGTGCACCCGCTCGGCAGAGGGTAGTTCCGGAGACATGCTGGTTTTTCCTATTCTACGGGGAAAGAGAAAGGACCATATGACCGCACTGTCAGAAGACCAAGTCACCTTCTTCGCTGAGCATGGCTACCTCGTGCTCGAAAACCTGTTCGCTGCCGAGGAAGTCACCGCCCTGCGCAAAGAAGCTGACTACCTGCTCGAACTCATCATCAACTCATCCCTCATGCACAAGCGTCTGAGCCGCCGCTTCGATTGGCGCCAGACCTCCGCAGGTGTGCAGATGGCGCATAAGATCCAGCCCATCAACGATCTCTCCCTGGCATTCACCAGAGCCATCGAAGAGGAGCGTATCGTTGCCCCCCTGCGCCAGCTCATGGGTGAGGAGCCGGTGCTGATGGAAGAGAAGCTCAACTACAAGCAGCCCCTGACAGACAAGGTCGAGGGCCTGCCCATCCGTCAGATCGACGACGCCTTCCCGGTACACAACGACTGGGTCTACTATGCCGCCCAGGATTATCCGCAGACTGTGCTGTCGTCGGCGCTCCTGCTCGACGACTGCACACCCGACAATGGCCCGCTGCGCATCTGGCCCGGATCACACAGACAACACCTGGAACACGAACGCATGGAGAACGGCTTGCAGGTGCTGCCCCATCTGATCGACCACAAGGGCGGCATGGATATGCTGGCGCCGGCAGGCTCCTTCATGATCTTCCACGTCCTCGTGGTGCACAACTCGCGCCCCAACACCTCGGGCAGGCCCCGTCGCCTGATGATTTACAGCCACCATCCCGAATCGTTCCACATTCCCATCGACGTGCGCAACGGCCCCAGTCGGCTGCGCGAATCCCCGTATGAACGCCAGTACATGCGGGCCCGCGAGCGCGGCGATTTCCACGACAGCTTTCACGCGCCCACGTACTCGTGACCCAGCGGGCGTCGGGCTCGATGACCCAACATGCACGGAGGATCTGTTCCCGACGTTTCTCGGGTTGGCGGGGCTGCTGCCCCGGGATCCGCTGCCTGGGGTGGATCTGAGCGACCTGATTGCCGGCCGTCAGCAGGCCCCGTCGCGCCCGGGCGTGCTGCTGGAGTTCGTCGCGGAGTTACGGGAGGGACATGGGCTGCACCCCTCAGGTCATCATTCCTGCGAACGCTGCGCCAGGAACTCCAGCAGCGCCACGGCATGACGCTCGCGGCGCTGGATGCAGGTCTGCGCGCCCTCCACGGTCTTGGCCAGGCTCGCCGCATAGCGCTCGTCGCCAGCCGCGAAGTATCCCGTCAGTAGAGACAGATTGTTGTCGCTGCAGGCGGAGGCACCCACAATCCGTGGCAGGTTGACGTGAAAGACCTCGGGGATCTTGGCGAGGAACGGCTCGAGGTTGGCATCGAGCCACTCGTACAGGATCGTGTGGTCGTCGAGGATGTAGTTGAAGCGGTACATCCCCAACGCCGCATCTCCCGCCGGGACGTCGCCTGAGATCGAGAAATCCAGGTGTCGACGGACGATGTCGGGATCGTGGAAATACATGGACGTGAGGATGTTGGACTTCTGATCGGCTGACGTGGACGCCAGATAGACCTGCTGGTATTGCGCATAGCGACTGCCGTCGTCGCGCAGCGCCGTGATCCTGAGTGCTTCGCGCGCCAGGTCGGCGTCCACCGATGCAGGGGACTCGAGATATCGATCAGCCGCCCTTGCCGCTGCTTCGCGCACGGCAGGATCGGAGCCGAATTCTCCCAGCACCCGCAGCAGGCGGGGTCGCATCTGGATCAAGGCTTCACT
>CALFPI010000212.1 GCA_937919035.1 uncultured Gemmatimonadaceae bacterium | reverse complement strand
GTGGAAGCTGAGCCATATCGTGTCGAGCACGGGATAACCAAAGAAGGTTCCCAGCAGCAGCAGGCCGGGCGCGACGAACAGATACGGTATGAGACGTTGATTGTTCATGGCTATTGAAAGGCGAGCTGGTGATCCCACTTGCGCTGCACCCGTGCCAGGCACTGTGCCACGGTCTGGTCACCCCCCATGGCGCGGGCAAACTCCTCGTACAACACATCCTCCATGCGGCTCCAGCCGGGCACGTCGGGGGGCGCCATGACGAAGGAGTTGGGAATGTCCAGCGCCGACAACACATGCGCCCGATCCTCGGCCGTCACGGGTTCGCGGCGGAAGTACGCATCGGCTGATGCCGCCTTGGTTGACGGCAGAATGGCGACGCGACGACTGAATTCGAGCTGGTTCTCATCGTTGGTGACGAACAGGCCGAAATCGACGGCCTGCTGTTTGTGTCTCGACATCCTGGGTACCACCAGTACCTGGTTCGTTGCCGGCACGAGGCCGAGGGCGCCACGGGGCTGCAGGACGGGAACCGCCTTGGCTTCGAAGGTCTTGTCGAAGTACCGGGTGATCCAGCCGCCGGCAAAGGGCAGCATGGCGCAGCGACCCTCAATGAACCAGTTGACTTCGTCCCGATGCGAGGCGGCGAGCGCCTCGGGTGGCAGGACGCCGTCGTGATAGGCATCGACCCATTTCTGCAGGACCTGATGGGCCAGAGGCGTGTTGATGGTGGAATGAGCATGGTCTGCATCGAACAGAGGCCAGACACCATCGAGACGCAACAGGGCCCATGCCGGCGCCACCAGAGACGGGTGCAGCCGCCACGAAACGCCGAATTTTCCCGTGCGTTCGTGAATCTGTCGGCCGAAGGCCAGCATCTCGTCGATCGTGGTCGGCGGCCTGTCCGGGTCGAGACCGGCCAGGGCAAACAGTTCGCGGTTGTACCACATCATGGTGACGCCAGCATACCAGGGTAAGGCGTAGGCGGTGCCCTGATACTGGCCCATGCCCTGCCAGAACACCTCCAGTCGCAGGTCACGGTCTGCCGGTGACACCAACTGGTCCATGTCGGCAAGGATGTCGAACTCGAAGAACCGTGGCAGATCGTACAGATTGGCCAGATCCGGTGGGCTGCCGCCGACGAGAGATGCAAGGAACTTCTCCGATACTTCGGCGCCACTTACATCGACCCATTCCACGCGCACATCGGGGTGCGCTGCTTCGTAGGTATCGATCATGCCATTGATGTAGTCGGCGAAAGCATCTCCAAGGGCGATCGTCCAGAATTCGATCGTGACGACCCCGTCGTCGCTGCGATCCTCCGTGGAGCTACAGCCAACCCCCAGGCTGGCGCCCATGAGGATGGCTACTGTCGCCAGCCGCAGCGCGGCCGACCCGAAGAGGGTGCTCAACGCAAGAGGACGAGTTTTCGGGAGGCAGTGCCGTCATCGACCCGCAAGTGGGTCAGAAAAACACCCGACGCAACGGCCCGACCCGCATCGTCCGTGCCGTCCCAGACCCTGGAGTACGGACCGGGTGCCAGGGCTCGATCCACCAGACCGCGTACCCGTTGGCCCGTTACGTCAAGGATTTCGAGCGTCACGCGTCGATCCGTTCCCGCGACACCGTCCACGTGGAAAGGGATGACGGTGGCGGCATTGAAGGGATTCGGGTAGTTGCGATCGAGGGCGAACTGCGGCGGTGTTGCTGGCCCATCGGTGACGGCTGTCATGGCGAGCGGCACGGCACGGAACTTGAGGCCATCGACACGGTCTCCGTCGATGGTGAAATCCGCCTCCGGTTCACAAATGTTCAGGGCAAACTGAAAATCGGCAAACTCCTGCACGGCTTTCACCAGCAGGGTGTTCTCACCTTTGCGCAACTGGATGGGCAGCTTCTTGTCCTGCACGATCTCGTCATCACGATAGGTGCGGCGCCTGGTGTAGTCGTAGGCGATCTCGCCGTTGATCCAGACCCGCAGGCCCTCGTCGGAGCCGATCCACAACTCGGCCTGTTGATCGGCTGGTGCGTCGAACCAGGTGAAGGCGTACGCCACCGTGCGCGCCCCGACACCCACGTTGTAGAAAGCACCCAGATCAATGCGGTCATCAAAGAAATAGATGGGTTCCGACCACCCGTCCCGACCGGGTTGCCCGATCAACGCCGCTTCATCAGCAAGAAAGGCATGGTCCAGGGGTGCATCGACTTCTGCCGCCGGGAAAGGTCCCGCCAGCAGCCAGGTGCGATTGCCCTGGCCAAAGTCGGACGTGTACAGAGGATCCTTGATGTACTGCTGGATGTTCGGCTCCACCGGCGCACCAAGAATGTCGATCTGGTCCCTGTTGTTGGTCCCCAGTCCGACCCTTTCGGCGAGGGTGATCATGGCGATGTCGTCCGGGTTCTGTCCCATGAGACGGGCAGCGACATGATCGATGGCGACGGGATCAGCGCTGGCGAGGATCATGTTGCGCCGAACCTGATTGGTGATCGTCGTGCCGGAGCGCATGGCATTCTTGCTCTGCTGGAGCGTCATCAATGCATCAACGATGGTGAAATCGATGTCGGCGACCAGGTTGATGTCGACAACCTGCTCCTCGACCCAGTCCCGTGGTGCGTCGTCGTAGTGCAGCAGGCGATGTTTGAAGTCATCCTGCGGCACGCCGACACTGCGGGAGAAGCCGTATTTCGTCGCCGGATACAACCCGATGCTGTTCTTCAGGGCGACGGTGATACCCGTATTGTGGATCTTCATGACGGGGACGTTGATGAGCACATCGGCGTTGAGTACGTCCTTGTGCACCCAGAGGCGCCCGAGACTTCGGTCGAAGTAGCCACCCTGGGGGATGTCGACCTCCACGAGGTCCTCCCAGGGGCCGTTGAGATTGGTTAGACGCAGGTTGACGTCGGCCAGTTCGGGATCGGTCAGCAGCGTCTGGAAACCGGCAACGTCCCAGAGTTCGGTCCAGGCGGGTGCATTCCACGACGGCGCGTAGGGGAGTTCCCAGGCCATGGGCCGCGGACTCCCTTCACCGACGATGACCTCGACGTCGCCGCCCGTGACTTCATGGACGGGGCGGGCAATCGCCTTGACGACGCGAACGTCGGTGATTTCACCAACACCGGGTGGTTCGGGATCGACGATGTTCGGTTTGATGAGCACGCGGTCACCCGGTCGGACCAGCCATTCGAAGCCGCCGATGAGATCGACGGCGCGGCGCACCATCGCCTCGACCTGGCGGTCGTTGATATCGCCCGAGACACTCGCCGGAGAGGGCAGGGCGGGATCGTCGGAGCGAACGATCGAAACCCGTGCCTCTGTTGCGGAGGAGACGGCGTCGAACAGAGCATCCGGGGCAAACTTGCCGGCTCCGGACGTCTGCAGTCCGTACATGACGTCGGACAGGGCAACGATCGCCAGCAGGCCGAGCGCGAGGTATCCGGGGCCGAAGAGACGACGCAACAGTCAGTCGCCAGCTGTCAGGGCGATGGTGCCATCCGGATACCTGCGACCGATATCCCGCTGAAAGTCGTACGTCAGATCGACTGCCTCAATCGGCTCGTTGCGGTAGTCGAAGCGCAGCACGAGGTCGTGAATCACCAGGCGCACGTGATCGACGTCCGGGTGCAGGCCTGGGAATGCGATCAGACCTTCAGCTTCCTGACCACTGAAGATGTCCTGCTCGGCGAAGGAGGTGCGCTGCATGAGATCGCGGCGCTGCCGATAGCGGGAGTATTCATTGCCCCGGTAGCCCTGGGCATAGGCGCGGAAGTAGTTGTCCATCTGCTGGATGCTGAGGCTCCAGTACTCACGTCGGTTGGACGCCAGCAGTTGCACCCGTCGCGGGTCGACTTTGACCTTCGGGTACTCATAGTTCTTGACGCTCAGGCTGAAGACCGTGAACCGCTGGCGCTTCTTCTGGCCCGAGAAAAATTCGGTGTCGCCGTAGGTATACGGGTTCGTAGCGTTCGGTCCACCCACAGACTGGGAGGCGAACTGCCGGTTCAACTCGTCATCGGTAACCGGCCGCAGGCGGACCTCCAGGCGTCCCTGCACGTAGGTGACGCTGCCGTCATCGGCGATGGTCATGGAGGAGGCCTGCTCGCTGCCCGGTTCCAGGGGGCCGGCATAGTGGTAATAGCCGCAACCCGTGAGCAGCCAGAAGGTCAGGCACCCGGAAACACAGATCCAACGGCCCCATGCGCGAAAGGTCTCACGGGTCCGCAGGACTCGCGTGTCGTTTTTTGTCTCACAAGACATGGCGTTATTCCCCCCTGAGTTGGGCTGACAATAGGAAAACCCCTACCGGGCTGTCAACCAAACGCCTGCTCATGGCTCACGCAGGAAAAGGTAGCGGTTCACCTCCACTGCCAGCAGTCGCTGTACGCCACCGGCAGGCCAGTAGACCTTCAGGCTGTCGACAATGGCAGCCTGACCCAGGCCGAAGTGCAGCCGGGGGTCCTCCGAACTGAGAAAGCTGCTGCCACGGATGGCTTCGCGTGTCTGTCGCTGACCACCACTGTAGACGACGACGCGGGCGCCCAGGCCATCGCGATTGCTGCCGTCGCCGATAAGGCCCACGCCCAGCCAGTTGCCTGCTGCGGCATCATTGCGATACAGGGCGGGGTGATCATTGAGGTGGGCGACGAAGAGGTCGAGATCACCGTCGTTGTCAAAGTCGGCTGCCACAGCCCCACGGCTCACACGTGCCGGGAAGGGGGAGGCGCCACTGGGGGGAAACGGGGCAAAGCGGCCATCACCCAGATTGCGGTACAGGTGGTCCCGCTGCGCGTAGGTCGAATTCGTGCCGGAGGAGTCGATCTGCGGGTACACGTGGCCGTTGGCGATGAACAGGTCGAGCCGGGTATCATGGTCGAAGTCGAGGAATATGGCGCCAAAACCCACGAAGGGTAACTCGGGTTGCGCAATGCCAGCCGAGAAGCTGACATCCTCGAAACTGCCGTTGCCCTCATTGTGGTACAACGTGTTGTAGTCATCATCGAAGTTGGTCACCAGCAGATCGGGGTTGCCATCGGCGTCGTAGTCGCCGACTGCAACACCCATGCCGGCCTGGGCATTGCCCATGGCGCCATGGCTGACATGGGCCATCAGGGCGATCTCGACAAAGTGGCCGGCCTCGTTGCGGAAGAGAAAGTTCGGCGACGAGTCATTGGCGACGTAGATGTCGGCATCGCCGTCCGTATCGATGTCCGTCATGACAACACCCAGGCCATAGCCGGCGGCCACGGCGGAGATCCCTGTGGCATCGCTGACGTCGACGAAAACACCGTCATCGTTGCGCAACAGGTGGTCCCGCTGCGGCAGCAGACCGAGGGGGCCGACAAAGGAGGGCACACCCTTCCATTGAGTACCCAGACGTTCGATGGAGGCCGCAGAAAAATCCACGTAATCGGCGACGTAGAGGTCGAGGTCACCATCGAGGTCGTAGTCTCCGAAGGCTGCTCCCGTGCTCCACTGGGTCACATTCACGTGGGTCAGGGCGGCGACCTCGGCGAACGGTCCTCCCTCATTGCGAAAAAGCTGGTTGGCCTGCAGGCAGGTGACGTAGATGTCCGTGTCACCATCGTTGTCATAATCGGCGGCGACGGATCCCATGCCCCAGCCGGCACCGGTGACGCCCGCCGCAAGCGCGATATCGGTGAACTGCAACGCACCATCGTTGCGGTACAGGGCGTTGCCGGGTCCACGGTCCGGTGATTCGAGGGTTGCACCGTTCACCCAGAAGATATCCAGGTCACCATCGCCGTCGGCGTCGAGGACCGCGCTGCCACCCCCCTTGGCCTCGACGATGTAGCCCTTGTCGGGGCCGCCGCCGGTATGGGCCCGGCCGAGCCCCGCGGCGAGGGCCACATCCACAAAGGCGGGGGGGCGTGCAGATGATGGCACAGTCCGCTCCGGCTCCGATCGAGTGCAGCCGATGAGCAGAGCCAGGGGCAGGAGCAGTTGCAGGTACCGCGTCACGAGGGATCCCATCTGGAAGCAGGGCCGTCACAGGGCAGAACGAAAAAACACCCCCGGAGCCACTGGTGAGGCTCCGGGGGTGCAGGAATCATGGCGCACATGCGGCATTCCGCCGCCAACGCCAGGTCGCTTAGAAACCAGCCTTGATCTGACCCCAGGTGACTTCCTCGATGGCCGTCGCGGACAGAGCGGCGATCGAGGGCTCCACCGGAGCCATCACGAAGTCGTTCGTGCCTGTGCAGCAGCTCTCAGGCGACAAGGTCCAGAAACCCTGATAGCTCTCCAGGACGAAGTCACCCGTGGTGGGCTCATCGATATCACCCACGGTGATGGAGATGTGGATGATCTCTTCCTCATCGAGGTTGTGTACGACAGCCTGGCTCTCGGTGATGGCATTGTCGCGAGGCATCGACTCGATGGGTGTGACAGCCAGTTCGTAGCGGTAGGTGCTCTCACCAAACTGGTCACCAGAGAAGCCCCAGCCGAAATCGACCCACTGCGAGCCATCGACCAACCATGAGAGGGCGGCATTGGGACGGTAGAACTGATACTGACCCTCTACCGGGGGAACGGCCCACTTGTAGCTGAAGTTGTTCGCCGGCTGATCGGCAGCGTTGTGCTCTTCCGTCGGTGTGTGATCCGGATTGACTTCGACTTCCCATGCATCGTCATGGTTGAAACGTGCCGCATCCTGACGATCGTTGTTGTGGATGTTATCAAACACCTCACTCATGACATAGATCTTGTTCAGGTTTTCGTTCCAGCCAATAACGTGCCGGATGTTCATGTCGCTGGCGTCGATTTCGCCGCGGCCCACGGGCTGAATCTCGGCGACCGGCGAGTAGAGGCGATCGTTACGGATCGTGTACGGGTCGATCGGCACAATGTCCCAGTCCGAGAGATTGCCGTCCATGGTGGGGACGAGGTTGTCCGGGAACTGCGCGGCAAAGAACAACTCGCCGGGCGGGTTGTGCGCGCTGACCGCCACGGCGATCACGAGCGATGCGCTCAGAATCAGTCGCTTCATAGTCCGAACTCTCCTGATGGTATGTATACAACTGCCACATGATATGGCACGGGGGTGAGGTGGTGCAGGGCGGAAACCGTACGGCGCAAAATTGGGATTGTCAAGAACTTTTGCAGATACGCGTGTCGGATGTTCAGCGGGCAATCAGTAGATCACGCCGATGACGCCCGTTCGGCGCTCTTCGGTTTCAGCGCTGAGTGTCACGTCGTAGACGTAGGTCCCCGGAGGGACAAGGTTGCCATGGTCGTCCTGACCGTCCCAGCGCTGCGCAAAGACGCCGCTGCGTGACGACTGGGGTGCGACCTCACGAACCAGCCTGCCTGCCAGATCGTAAATGCGCAGTGTCACCGGGCGGGCCAGCGTCAACTGGCGCAGTTTGTAGCTGAGGGTGAGTTCATCATTGATGCCATCACCATTGGGTGAAATCACCCGGCTCGATGTCTCAAGATCAACGAGCAGGTCGCCCTGCAACGGCGTCG
>CALFPI010000211.1 GCA_937919035.1 uncultured Gemmatimonadaceae bacterium | reverse complement strand
ACCGACCCCGATGCCGTCATTGAATTCGCCGGCAGCGATACGGAACCGATGACACGCCCCGATCGCGTCACAACCCACCCGAACTTCACGCGCAAACAGCAGATCGACGGCTGGTTCGAATTCCGCCCGCTGAATCCCGCACACATGGCGCATGTGTATGCGGACAGCCTCGATCCCACAGATCTGGAAGTGACCAGAAAGATCCGCGACAAGACGAACAACACCTGGGATCACGTCAGTATGAGTGCCGTCCACGGCAAGGATTACAGCGGGCAGAACCACGCCTATCTGAATTTCCTCGACGGCGGCTACCCGAATTACCCCGCCGAGGCGCTGTTGCACAGCATCGAGCAGGTGTATACGAAGCTGCGGAACCTGCGTCAGGAGCTGGCTCTGGGCGAGTCCGGCTGGGGCTATCGTCCCGGCAGTGACAGGGTCTGGCAGGAACTGGCGGAGGCGACGCAGCAGGTCAACGTGATGAAGGAAAGGCCATGGAGTGAGTCCGTGACCCATTCCTACTTCCAGACCTATCTGATCGGCCGCAGCACGATCACAACCGAAGCCCTCGTGCACCTGACAATGGGCGGCCCCATGCCCATCTACAATGGCGGTCTGCTGAAAGTCTCCGTCCGCCACTTTGACGCAGACCGCCAGCGCCCGGGTCTGCCGCCGGACGTATCCGCCCTCGTGCACACCATCGACGACGAGGGCATCGACCTGACCCTGGCCAACTTGCACGCCATGGAGACGCGCAGAGTGATCGTGCAGGCCGGCGCCTTTGCCGAACACTGCTTCACCACGGCGCGCTACACGGACGACGAGGGCAACAGCGCCACCTGCCGGCTCGATACGGAACACGTCGAAATCGAACTGGGACCGGGCACTGTATTCGACATCAGGCTGGGCCTGCAGCGGTACTGCCGACAGCCCTCCTACCGGCTGCCCTGGGATCGATGAATTCCCCTCGCTCGGGTTTCACGCTGACCTGGCGGCGCTAACCGAGCTGCAGATCGAGGATCCTCTCCGCATTGTCACGCAGGATTGTGCGTTTGGCCTCGTCGGACAACTCGGCGTTGTCGATACGAGCCCGTTGCATGGCAGCCAGGTACAGAGGCGTGTCGGTGCCGTACAACACTCTGTCGGCGCCAACTTCGGCGACGGCCCATTCAATCAGGCGGGGCAGCATGCTGAAAATGCTGGAGGTATCGGCATAGATATTGCCGTGACGGGATCGACTGACGGCCCGCACCTGGTGGGTGCGATCGCCGTCAAAGCCGCAGCCAATGTGGGCCAGGATCAGGGTGACCTCCGGGAATTCGTCGGCAAATGGGAGATAATCCGCCGGCAGACTGTTCTGCTCCCCACTATGGGTGAGCACCACGGCGTCATGGGTGGCGGCAAAATCGAAAATCGCGCGCCCGTGGTCACGAATGTGATAGACATGCTCCTCGGGATGAATCTTGATGCCGACACAGTGGGGCAACTGCAGCATCCTTGCCGCCTGAGCAAAGGTCGCCGGGCGGGACGGGTCGATGATGACCCACTGTCTCAGGCCCGGGGTTTCCGGGACGATGCGTGCCGCCTCCTCATTGCCCCTGCCGGCATCACTCCCGCCTCGAGGCAACAGACCGGACAACGGTGAGACGACGGTGATCTCGGTGTTGCATTGCGTCGCCCGGCGCACAACGGTTGCAGCATCAGCGGAAAGGAACCCGTTGCTCCTGACTGTAGCATCCGCACGTATGTAGTCGCCGTAGTGGGCGTGAACATCAATTGCCTGTATCTCACGGATTGTCACGGGCAGCACTCACGGGCAGGGCGGTATCGGGCTGACAGCAGGTCACATGGTACGGACAAACTGTATCCAGCAACATGACGACCCGGCTTGAAGACATGCGCATGGATGGCTATTGTGAAAGAGTAGCACCTGTGGGCCGACGAAACAGGCCAAATGACGACGTTCCGTACGGTGCCGTCTGGCGGCAAATCGGCATGGACGTGGCCCTGTAGACATTGACAGTGTTCTTGTCGAGTCCCGCATCGAGTTGGCGTAACGACGAAAACGCGTACACTTTCTGTTTGCTCACATCCTCGCCACACCGAGGACAGGTGAGTCACCGGCACCCGGCCAAGGAGTGATTGCCAGATGAATTACGAGAGCTGGACGGATGAAGATGTCAGTCTGCAGACGTATTTCAATGAAATTGGAACCTCGCAGCCGCTGTCCCGGGAAAAAGAAGCGGAGTTAGCCGGGCGGATCGCTGCCGGCGATGAGCGCGCTCGTGAGGAACTCGCCGAGGCCAACCTGCTTTTTGTCGTCACCGTCGCCAAGAAGTATCGCAACCGTGGAATGTCCTTCTCCGAACTCATCAGCGCCGGGAATGTTGGTCTCATGACCGCCGTCGACCGGTTCGACGCAACACGGGGCTTCAAGTTCATCTCCTACGCCGTGTGGTGGATCCGTCAGGCCATTCAGCAAGCCCTGGCCGAAGACAGCCGTACGGTCCGCCTGCCGATCAATCGTATCAGCCTGTTGAGCAAGATTGCGCGCACCCGACAGCAACTGGGTGCCGACCTCGAAGGCGAACCCCACGACGAAGCGATCGCCGACGCTCTTGACCTGCCACTCACAGAGGTGCGCGAGACACTGCTCAGCGGCCGCCGTGCCCTGTCTCTCGACCACGCCATGTTCGATGAGGACGAGGACTCGACGCTGCTCAAGCGTCTGTCGGATCAGGATCAGGAACAGCCGGATGAGAACATCACCCGCACCTCCAGCCAGAAGCAGTTGCAGGCCGTGCTGGAGAGCCTCGACGAGCGCGAGTATGCGATTGTCTGCTCCTACTTCGGTCTCGATGGCACCGAGCCCATGACGCTGGAGCAGATCGGTCAGCGCCTGGGGGTCACACGGGAGCGTGTTCGCCAGCTGAAGGAGCGCGCCTTCACAAAGCTGCGCCATCCGTCCCGCCGTGGAGCCCTCGAAGACTGAAACGAAGACTGAAACATCAGGTGGTTCTTCCGGGACGCGGCCCTACTCGAACTTGTAGCTCGTCCCAATCTCTCGAAAGCCCAGTCTCCGGTACAGCTTCTGCGGCCAGTCCTCAGCGTCGGTACACAGAAAAACAAAGTCGCAGCCAACGCCTTGGAGGTACTGGCAGGCCTCGAGGACGACGGCAGAAGCGTATCCCCTTCCCTGGGATGCCGGATCGGTGATGACGGAATCGATCTGTCCGGTGCCAGCACGCCGATAGACCTCGCAGAAAGACGCGTACCTGTCGCCCTCGCGAACGCCGAAATGGGACAACTCGCACGCCCCTCTGTATGTCGTCGCGCGGCCGGCGAGGGCGCTGGCACCCATAGCGCTTCTACCGGTACCCCGCCAGAAAGACTCGATGCTCGGACGAATCTGTTCGAACGTTACATTTTCGACGGGGTGATCGGCGACCTTCGCAGATGGTGCCGCCAGGGCCATGAAGAGATCCGTAGATCGGTTGTATCCGGCAGCCTGCAGGCCGGGCCGCAGGCTCTGCGCCCGCTGTTGGGCACCGACCCAGATCGCACACCAGTCAAACCCGACACGCTGTCGAACCTCTGCAGACTCGGCCAGCAGCAGCTCCGCCGTCACGTCTGTATCGACGAGAATCACGTTGTGGGACAGAGCACTCGGAAAATCTCGATTGAGCACAATCTGCCCGAAGGAGACGTCCACAACGTCGGTGGCGGCGCCCAAAAGGAGCTCCCGCTCGTGGCTTCTGGCTCTGTGCAGTAGGGATTCAGTCATGGCGGTGG
>CALFPI010000210.1 GCA_937919035.1 uncultured Gemmatimonadaceae bacterium | reverse complement strand
GGCGACGACGGCCAGTTTGTAGGCCACTGAGCCTACGGGGCGCACCTCGGCCAGATGTTCACGCAGGGGATCGATCTCCCCACGGGCATCCTCGGAACGACTGACGATGACGGTTGCCGCATGCAGTTGTGTCGTCTCGGTGCAGAAGACACGCTTGCCGTTGAGGAAGGTGCCTCCCCCCTGGATGGCGGCGTAGAGTTCATCGCGAGAGGGGTTGTAGATGACACCGAGAACGGGAACACCACGGGTGACGAGCGCGATGCTGACGGCAAACTCGGGAATGCCCGTCAGGAACTCCTTGGTGCCATCAATGGGGTCAACGATCCACACCGTCTCCTTCGCCAGACGCGAGGCGTCATCGACCGTCTCTTCCGAGAGCCAGCCACAGTCAGGGAAGGCCTGGCAGAGGTCGTGCCGCAAGCTGTCGTCGGCAGCTCTGTCGGCACTCGTCACGGGGTCGTAGTCAGCGTCGCGCAGGGCCTTGGTGCCCTCGCTCAGGTTCTTGTCGCGCACGTCGTAGTCGCCCTCGTAGAATTCCAGGATGAGAGCTCCGGCACGACGGGCGGCCTGCATGGCAACTTCGAGTGTGTGTCTCATGAAGGCGGAAAATAGGGTACAAAAGAAAACCCCACATCCCTGTGGGGTCTGAAACGCGGCGGGCCTCCGATTGCTCGGCGGCCCTCGTTTCTGTAGACGAGCGTAGCTCGTCACCGTACGTCCCTGTCCGGCGGGAACGGGGAGTTGCGGCCGGGGCCGGTACATCCGTTCCCCGTTACTATCGGCAGCAACGCGTATTTCGCCACTGGTTGCGCAACGGTCCAGAGGTTGACCCTTCCGGGGGGGTGCCCGTACACTGATCAGGTTGCCCGAACACGGAAAGTTCCACCAGCAGAGTGCTCGTGGCACCAAAGGTGCTACCAACGATCGCGACACGGAGAACGAGTTCGATGACCATCGCCAGCCGACTTGCAGCCGCCGTTTTTTGCCTGGCTCTGACCAACCTGTCTGCCGCCGCCGCCGCTGACGTGCCGGCGACACTTCGGCACCTGCACGAAGGCTCTCTGTGGGGAGAGATCACCCTCGAGTCGGGTCGGATCCGGCAGATTCAGGTGGAGTCTCTGACCGACGACAGGGTCGCCGTGCGCGAGGTTGTCGGCGCCCTGCAGATCCGCACCGCCGAATATCTGCTGTCACAGATTCGCTCTGCGCGGGAGATTGGTGTGCACCGTATCCCGCAGCGCACGGCGCCCTACCGTGGGCCGCGCTCCGCGAAAGTCGCTCTGGGGCTCGAGGTCCTTGTCCCCGGTGCCGGATTTTTCTACGCAGGTGATGCGCGGCAGGGGTATACCATCATGGGCTTCGCCGCAGTCGTTGCAGGCACGGCGATCGCAACCGGACGGGACGGTGCCGTCGGTTGGCTGCCCTTCGCAGCGTGGATCAAGATCGCTTCTCTGGCCCAGGTTCGGGACCAGGTGGGGGCCAACAATGCTGCCTACGAGGATCGCGCCAGCGGCATCGCCCGCCTTGGCGGCCTGCGTGTACCGCTGCTGGCCTTGCGCTTCTGACGTACCCTCTGCTCTCCGCATCACAACAGAGGCGTCGCCCCTTCGGGAGCGACGCCTCTTTGTTTGTGTCATGGTGCTGCGCTTCAGGCTTCGTCGGCAACGGCCCCGCGAAGACGTACCGAGATCCGAGTCTTCATTTCCATTGCCAGGCTGAGGAAGGTCGGCACGAGGAACAGTGTGAACACGGTCGAGACCAGGAGACCGCCGATGACGACGCTGCCAAGTCCACGGTAGAGCTCGGACCCGGCCCCCGGGAACAGCACCAGGGGCAACATGCCGAAGGCACTGGTGATCGTCGACATGAAGATCGGGCGGACACGACTTTCGACTGCACGACGGATCGCCTCTCGCGGGTCGATGCCGGGCTCGTCCCGCAGCACGTTGAGCGTCTGATGCACAATCAGGATGGCGGCGTTGACGACAACACCAATGAGGATGACGAAGCCAAGCATGGTCAGGATGTCGAGTGGCTGGTAGCCGATCAACCAGTTGACGGCGGCCAGGCCCAGAATCCCACCGGCGGTTGCAGGGGGTACGCTGAGCATGATGACGAAGGGATAGAGGAAACTCTCATAAAGCGAGGCCATCAGCAGATAGGTGATCAGCAGTGCCAGCAGGAAGTTCCACTGCAGCGCTTCCTGCGTTTTGGCCAGATTGTCGGCTGTCCCTGAAAGGTGCAGATCGTACGGTGGTGCCAGTTCGCCGGAGGCGCGCAGCGGTTCGATGATCTCCGTCTGGATCTTGTCGATGGCCGATTCCAGAGGGGTTGTCTCTGGGGGGATGATGCGGATGGTGATGGCCCGATTGCGCTCGATGTGGTTGATCTGTTCTGGTCCGCTGGTGACGATGACATCAGCAACCGACTGCAGGGGGACAGTACGCCCGGAAGAGGTGTATATCGGCAGCCGGCCGATATCCTGCGTGCGGAACCAGTCCTCGTCACCCTTCAGGGTGATATCGATCTCTTCGCCTTCGAACTGGTAGCCGTCGATCAGCGCCCCATCCATCAACACGTTCACGTTTCTGCCGATGGAGCGCGCCGTCAGACCCACGGCGGCGGCGCGGATACGATCGGGGACCACACGAACTTCCGGGTTGCCCAGATCGAGACTGGGAATCGGCCGCGACTGGGCCTCCGGCAGTATTCCTCGGACCTGACCA